>NVQY01000105.1 GCA_002400675.1 Paracoccaceae bacterium
CCCTTGGGGGCTGTACGTGCAATTCAGGGTCTGGCCCTGGGCGGTTGCCGTTGATTGCGCTTCTTGCAGGGGCATCAGGTCAGGGGTGGCACCGGGTTGGCACAGGTAAACCATGTCACGCGGGGCAGGGATCGCTGGCAGGGTATCGTGGCGCGAAAGATGTGCCCGCGCGTCGCAGCCGCTGACCCCAACCGCCGGCACCTCCAGCCCCAGCGCTAGCCCGCGCGCCGCTGAGACCGCGATGCGGATGCCGGTGAAATTGCCCGGACCGATGCCGACCCCCAGCGCCGTCAGGTCGCGCCATTCGGTACCGGCCTGTGCCAGCATGTCCTGCAACAGGGGCATCAGGCGTTCGGCCTGACCGCGTGTCATATCCTCGGCGGAGGAGGCCAGAATCCGGTCGCCACAAAGCAAAGCGGCCGCGCAATACGCGGCCGATGTGTCAAACGCCAGAATCAGGGGATCAGACGGCATCGCGTCCTTGCGCCGTCGCTTAGACAGCGACCGGGCGCACCTCGGTCACTTCGGGAATGTAGTGACGCAGCAGGTTCTCGATACCCATTTTCAGGGTCAGGGTCGAGGATGGGCAGCCCGCGCAGGCTCCCTGCATGTGCAGATAGACCACACCCTGATCAAAGCCGTGGAAGGTGATGTCGCCACCATCCTGCGCCACAGCCGGGCGTACCCGCGTGTCCAGCAGCTCCTTGATCTGCCCGACAATGGCCGAATCTGCGCCAGAGTGTTCGGCATGGCCCGATGCGGTTTGCGCGCCGCCTTCCATCACCGGCTGGCCGGATTGGTAATGTTCCATCACCGCGCCCAGAATGGCGGGTTTGATATGGTCCCATTCAACCGAATCTTCTTTGGTGACGGTGACAAAATCATTGCCAAAGAACACTGCCGTCACGCCATCAATCGCAAATATCCGCCCCGCCAGCGGCGAGGCACCTGCGGTTTCGGATGATGGGAAATCGGCGGTGCCTGCCTCTAGCACGGTTTGGCCGGGCAGGAATTTCAGGGTTGCCGGGTTTGGCGTTGATTCGGTCTGGATGAACATGGGCGCGTCTCCGTTGTGCTTATCCCCTGATATGCTGTCACATCGGGGGTAAGTCAAGGATTGGAACGATTCTAAAGTGGTCTGGCGGGTGGCGTCAGGTGATCGCCTCTAGCTTTTCCTTGCTCAGGTCGCCGGGTACGATGGTGATGGGAATCGGCAGGGTGCCGGATGCGCGCGTCAGCTGTCCCACCAGCGGTCCCGGCCCTTTCGAGTCGTTCCCCGCCCCCAGCACCAGTACGCCGATTTCCGGGTCTGCGGTGATCTGCGCCAGAATTTCCGGCACCGCTTCGCCTTCGCGCAGGATCAGTTCGGGGTCGATCCCCTGCTTGTCCCGCATCCATTTGGCGAACACTTCGAAATGCGCGTGGATACGTTCGCGCGCTTCTTCGCGCATGACCTCGCCGACACCGATCCAGTGGTTGAATTCCTCTGGGGCGATGATCGACAGTATCGCCACGCCACCGCCGGTATGGGCGGCCCGCATGGCGGCGAACCGCATTGCGTTCAGACATTCACTGCTGTCATCCAGAACGACCAGAAACTTGCGCATGGGAATTGCTCCTACCTTTTTCGCGATGATGCCTTATGCGCCGGTGACAGGCAACAGGCGGCTTTGCGGCCAATTCGCGCTTAGGACCGGACCCTATCCGTTGGACGCCGCCCAGTCCCAATACATTTCACGCGCCCGCCGCGTGACCGGGCCGATCTGGTACTGGGTGTCGTCAAAGGCGGTGATTGGCGTGACCTTGGACATGTTACCGGACATGAATACCTCGTCGGCGTCGTGGAAATCGTCAAAGCTAAGCACGGTTTCATGTACCTGCATCCCGTCGCTGCGCAGGTTGGACATGTGCCGCGCGCGGGTGATCCCGGCCAGAAAGGTGCCATTGGCAATGGGTGTGAACACCTCGCCGTCCTTGACCATAAAGATGTTGGCGGTGCCGGATTCGGCCACATTGCCAAGGGCATCAGCCACCAGCGCGTTTGAGAAACCTTTGGAACGCGCCTCGGCCAGCATCCGGGCGTTGTTGGGGTACAGGCAGCCCGCCTTGGCGTTGACCACCGAATCCTCAAGAATCGGGCGGTGGAACCTTGTGCGCGTCAGAGTGGCGCTGGCGGTGGGCGGGGCCATGGGAATCTCTTCGAGACAGATGGCAAAGCCGGTCGTATCCGGGCTGGGGATGATCGCGGTGGGGTCGCCGTCGATGCCCCAGTACATGGGGCGGATATAGACCGGCGTGGACTTGTCATAGCTTTCCAGCCCTTCGCGCACCATTTCAACCATGTCTTGGGTGGTCACGGTCGGGGTCAGCATCAGCGCCGCTGCCGAGCGGTTGACCCGCGCGCAATGTTTGTCCAGATCGGGGGCCAGCCCGTCGAAAAAGCGCGCGCCGTCGAACACGCCAGAGCCAAGCCACGCGCCGTGATCGGCTGCTGAAATGATCGGCACGTCGCCCTTATGCCACTTGCCGTTGAAATATGTGAGGATGTTAGTGCCGGTCGCCATGATAGTGCCTCCCTGATGACAGGGGTAAGGTAGGGCAGAAATGGGTCAGAGGTCCAGACCTTTTTTGTGAGATGGCTTGTGCATCTCTTAAGCCGAGAAAGCGGGGCCGCGCCGGGTGCGGCGATATTTGATGGTATTGGCTACATGCAAACAATTCCCACACAGGCTACCGCAGTCACAGTGTTGACTATCAACGGCGTTCGGGGAATTGTCGGCCTGATAGGTAGGGAAATTTAGGATGATAAAGGAAGTTCACCTTAAGCGATTTAAGAGATTTGAAAAGGAGGAATTTCTTTTAAAAGACAAAGGACTAACTATTTGTGCAGGCCCCAATAGTAGCGGAAAGTCGACGCTTTTGCATGCTCTTGCTGTTTGGTCCTTTGGAGTAACTGTTGTTAGGCAGTTCAAAGGGAAAGAAGCTTTATTCGAAGGTTATGATGGCCAAGGGGCAGGTTTGTCTAAAGATGACTTCACTCCAATAAATATCCCTGATCTTCGTCATCTTTGGTACAATTTGAAGTCCCAGTTGCCAAACGAAGGTTACTCCATGGCAATAACAGTGAAGTGGGATGACCCAAAAGGTGAGAGGCACCTAACGATGGCATTTTCCCTCGTTCAGGATCGTCTCTTTGTGAAAGCTGTGGAGTCCAATCTGGATGGTAACACTGACATACCGCAGATTGTGTATGTTCCGCCTGTCGCGGGTGTCGATGCCAGAGAGGAGTACGCAACCCTTGCAAAGCGCAGGGCAATGCTAGGCCGGGGGCTGGCTGGTGCAGTTCTGCGGAATTTCCTTATGGACCTTGAAGAAAGAAATAGAATTTCTCGCAAAGAAAAGCAGGGTGAAAAAAAGAAGCTGTCTCAAACCGACCTGAAAGAACTCCGTGCTATTGATCCATGGGAACGTTTAAATGAATCCATGCGACAGACGTTTGGCCTAGAACTCAAGGTGACACCGTTCAATGCTGATTTTCATTCAGTGATTAGGGTGGATGTCGTCCCTAAACGGCGTGACGGAAAATTTTGGCGCAACAACGGGCCATCACGCGATCTAATGGTCGAAGGCGCAGGCGCACAGCAGTGGCTAACTGTTCTTGCATTCGCCCTAACGCAAGAAACCGACGTGCTACTTCTCGATGAACCAGACGCACATCTTTTTACAAAACTTAAACTTGAACTGGTAGATCGGCTTTGCGAAATTTCAGAAACTGGACCACAGATATTAGTGGCCACTCATGCGACCGAGATACTAAAGCGCCATCCTCTCGAAAGAATCATGAGCTTTGGAGAAAAGCACCCCGCCTACCTTCAAAGGGAAGTTCAAAGAGCAAAACTAATTTCAGGACTAGGAGACGATTATGCACCAATAATTGAAAAAGCGCGAATTAGCCGTCGTATACTCTTCGTAGAAAATGAAAGCGATGCACGGATATTGAAAGAAATTGCGCGAACATGCGGGTTTAATTGGCCAGATAACATTGCGGTTTATGCCACTACAGAAAAGCACAGTGATCGGCTTCGATTCTACCGTAATCTACTTGAAGCAATCGATGGTCTCAAAGCTCTAAGTATAAGGGATCGGGATAACGGAAACCTTGGCGGAGTAGACCCTGCTAATTTGTGTGACAAGGGTGTGAACACGAAAACATATCCTGACTTTAAGGCCAGAACTTGGCGTCGAAGGGAGATTGAAAATTATGCGCTAGCCGCAGACGCTATAGTTAATGTCATAGACGTGCAGGTTGTTCAGAAATGGTGGTCAAGACGGGGATGGGCTTGGCCGCAAGATATGGAAATAGATCAGCATCTTTTAGAATGCGATATCAAAAAACCTTTGCAGATACTCCTCGGAAGAACTACGGTGGAGGACTTTCTCAAAGGCTTGAAGAAAGAACATATACATGCTGATTTGGAAGCTATCGCACGTCAAATTTGCGATCTGAAGTGAACCTGGAAGATACAGTTAGCATGTTTTGTTCTGGTCTCATTCTTGTGCCCATTGTTTAAGACATCACTTCGAATGTTTGCTCCACAGATTGGCTGAAACTTTCCCACGCCCCTTAAACCGGCCCCACCATCCCCACAATATCATAAGTCTTGCGCAGGATCGGCGCGGTGATTTCACGCGCCCGCAACGACCCTTTTGACAGGATGCGGTCAATCTCGTCCGGTTCCGCCATCAGCCGGGCCATCTCGCCAGAGATTGGCGACAGCTTGGCCACGGCCAGCTCTGCCAGCATCGGTTTGAACGCGCCGAATTGTTTGCCGCCGACCTCTGCCAGCACCTGATCGACCGAACTGTCCGACAGGGCGGCGTAGATGTTGACCAGATTGCGCGCCTCGGGGCGGTCCTTTAGCCCATCGGCCTCAGAGGGCAGGGCGTCGGGATCGGTCTTGGCCTTACGGATCTTCTTGGCGATGGTGTCGGCATCATCAGTCATGTTGATCCGGCTGGCATCCGAAGGGTCGGATTTGCTCATTTTCTTGGAGCCATCACGCAGGGACATTACCCGTGTGGCTGCCCCTTCGATCACCGGTTCGGTCATCGGAAAGAAATCCACTTTATAGTCGTGGTTGAACTTGGCGGCGATGTCGCGGGTCAGTTCCAGATGCTGTTTCTGGTCCTCGCCCACCGGCACATGCGTCGCGTGGTAGACCAGAATATCGGCCGCCATCAGTGCGGGATAGCCGAACAGACCAAGTGAGACGTTCTGGGCGTTCTTGCCCGCCTTGTCCTTGAACTGGGTCATGCGCTGCATCCAGCCCATGCGGGCGACACAGTTGAAGATCCAGCCCAGCTGGGCGTGTTCCGGCACTTGCGACTGGTTGATCAGAATGGATTTTTCCGGGTCGATGCCGGCGGCGATAAAGCCTGCGCACAGCTCGCGGGTGTTGTGCGCAAGGTCGGTTGGGTCCTGCCATGTGGAAATGGCGTGCAGATCGACCATGCAGTAAATGGTCTCGAAATCCGGGCCTTGCATATCGACAAAACGCTTGATCGCGCCCAGGTAATTGCCAAGGGTCAGTCCGCCGGACGGCTGAATGCCCGAGAACACACGCGGTGTGAAGGTGGTTTTGGTCATTATCGGCAACTCCCGGCTGGCAAATTCGGCTTGCCTCGCTTACCCATGGCGCAAGGCATCGTCAACAGGAGGCCAGCACATGAGCAGCGAATCTTACACCCCCGTCGTCAATCCACTCCCGCCCGTGGTGGCGGCCCTGTTCCTGTTCATCATGGGAATAGAGGCGATATTTTCGCTGGGCACACGCGGTTTGATCGGTGGACCTCAGGCGGTTGGCTGGCGATTGAACGCAATCCAGGATTACGCGTTCTCGGGCGATATCCTGCGCTGGATGCTGGAAACCGGGCGGTACCCGGCGGAAGATCTATTGCGCTTTGTGTCCTATCCGTTTGTGCACGGATCGTTCACACAGGCCTTGTTTGTCGGGGTGTTCGTGCTGGCCATGGGCAAGATGGTGGCCGAAGTGTTTGGCGCGATTGCCATGCTGTTGGTGTTCGTGCTGTCGGGCATTGGCGGCGCGCTGGCTTATGGGTTGCTGGTCAATGACTCCTACCCGCTGATTGGCGGGTTCCCGGCGGTGTATGGGCTGATTGGCGCGTTTACCTATATGCTGTGGCGGTCCTTGTCGCTGGTAGGGGCCAATCAGGCGCGGGCGTTTACGCTGATTGCGTTCCTGATGGGGGTGCAGTTGCTGTTCGGGCTGTTTTTTGAGATTCAGAAAGACTGGGTTGCCGATCTGGCCGGGTTTACCACCGGGTTCGGGCTGTCGTTCTTTGTGTCGCCCGGCGGGTGGATGCGTCTGCGACGTGGGGTTCAGCGCGATTGATGCGTGAACCTTTCGCCACGCTGGGCAAACCGTTAGGCTGGGGCCGCAAGGCAAGAACAAAAGGCCGCAAACCCGTGTCGATCCTCGTCGAGTTTTCCCCGCTATGAAGCCGATCCGCCTGATGTCCGGGTTTCTGACCGTTGGCATGTGGACCATGGCCAGCCGGGTGCTGGGGTTTGTGCGCGATGCGATGATCCTGGCCTTTCTGGGCACCGGACCCTTGTACGAAGCATACGTGGTCGCCTTTCGCCTGCCCAACATGTTCCGCCGGTTCTTTGCCGAAGGCGCGTTCAACACCGCCTTTGTACCGATGTTTTCCAAAAAGCTTGAGAACGAGGACGAGGACGCGCGCGGCTTTGCCGAAGACGCGCTGGCCGGGCTGGCTTCGGTCTTGATCGTGCTGACGCTGGGGGCGATGGCGGCGATGCCGTGGCTGATCTATGCGCTGGCCTCGGGGTTTTCCGGGCAGGAACAGTTTGATTTGTCGGTGGCGTTTGGCCGGGTGACCTTTCCTTACATCCTGTTCATTTCATTGGCGGCTTTGCTGTCTGGCGTGCTGAATGCCACGGGCCGGTTTGCCGCCGCTGCCGCCGCGCCGGTGTTACTGAACGTGTTGCTGGTCGGGGCGATGGCGCTGGCCGCTACCATGGGCGGAGATGTGGCGCGCGCGTTGATTTGGATGATTCCGGTGGCGGGGGTGGCGCAGTTGATTTTGGTCTGGGTGGCGGCAAAACGCGCAGGGTTCGGGCTGCGGCTGCGGCGTCCGCGCTGGACGCCGGAACTGGCGCAACTGGTGCAAATCGCGATTCCGGCGGCCCTTGCAGGGGGCGTGATGCAGATCAACCTGTTGGTGGGTCAGCAGGTCGCCAGCTATTTCGACAAGGCGGTAGGCTGGCTTTATGCGGCTGACCGGCTGTACCAACTGCCGCTGGGCGTGGTTGGCATTGCCATCGGCGTGGTGTTGCTGCCCGACCTGTCGCGCCGTCTGGCGGCGCAGGACCACAGCGGTGCGCGCCATGCCTTTAGCCGCGCGGGCGAGATCTCGCTGGCCCTGACCATCCCGTCGGCGGTGGCCTTGGTGGTGATCCCGCTGCCGCTGGTGTCGGTGTTGTTTCAGCGCGGGGCGCTGACCGGCGCGGACAGCGTGGCAATTGCCGGGGCGGTGGCGATCTACGGGCTGGGGCTGCCGGCGTTTGTGTTGCAGAAAATCCTGCAACCTCAGTTCTTTGCCCGTGGCGATACACGGTCCCCGTTTCGATATGCGCTGGTGGCGATGGCGGTGAATGCAGGGCTGGCGATCGGGTTGATCCCGGTGCTTGGCTGGCTCGCCCCGGCGGCGGCGACCACGTTGGCGGGTTGGGCGATGGTGGCGCAGTTGGCCTATGGCACGCGCCCCTTTGGCGATGTGGCGCGGTTCGATGCACGGTTCCGGTCGCGCATCTGGCGGGTTTGCGTCGCGGCGGCGGTAATGGGCGTGGCCCTGTGGTTAAGTGAACGGATGCTGGCAAGTGCGCTGATCACGGCTGGCTGGCGGTATCTTGCGCTGGGCGCGCTTGTGGTGATTGGCATTGTGGTGTTCTTTGGGGTTGGACAGGTCATCGGCGCGGTCCGCCTGTCAGAGTTCCGTCAGGCTGCAAGAAGGCGCTCATGACCCACAAAAGCCACCCCCTTAGCTGCCCCGCCGGAACGGTTCTGTTCCGCCCCGGTCAGGAATGCCCCGGCTTTGTCCGCCTGCAAAGCGGCTCGATCCGGGTGACGCTAAGTGCCGCAAACGGACGCGAAGTGGTGCTGTACCGCGTGGCCCCCGGTGATGTATGCCTGCAAACATTCGCCTGCCTGACCGACGGGCGCAGCTATTCTGCCGAAGGCGTGGCCGAGCAGGATATCGTCGGTGAAATCATGCCCCACG
>NVQY01000106.1 GCA_002400675.1 Paracoccaceae bacterium
GTTCCCCGGCACGAACCATGTGCCGCAAGTAGCGGTCAAGTCCATGGCATCGGTTCAATGACCATGGACGCCCAAGCGATGGCCCGGCTCCGTTGAGCAGGACTTCACGCGTCGGGCATAGGATCGGCTCGGGCAAATTTGCCGGGGGCTGATCGTCCTATGCCCTTTGCTCAGACCCTCACCATTGAGCAGGGGCAACAGTAGTTAGGTAGAGATAGGGAAATGAAAAAAAGAGAGACGAACTGGAAACCGATAGGGCAGGAGATTTCGGAGCTGGTGCATCGCATCCAACGACTGCGCTCTGATCATCGCGACCCGCATCGCTTTCACGAGGAAAAGTCTGAGATTGCATATGAGTTGGCCGAACTGGCCCAACGGGTCGCATGACCATGCTTTCAATGCAATTACGGGTCCTTTCAGGCCAACCCGTATACGGGTCTACTTAGTGCGCAAGTTTAGTAGCGTGAGAACTAATAATAACCTAAAATCAGGTACTTGAAATGGAAATGCTTGACATTGATGCCCCGAAGAAAACGCCAGATGAGTTGACAAAGTCGGCCTATGCGCGGCGGCATGATCTGACCAATGGTCGCATTTCGCAAATGCTCGGCCAAGGTTTGCCGGTTCTGGACAACGGGAGAATCCCCGTAGAGGCCGCAGACGCCTGGATCACCGCTAATATCAATCGCCGCGCCTCGAATAGCAAAGACGTCACCAGCAAACTGTCAAAGGTCAAACAGGAACGCGAGGAAGCGAACCGCGACCTTCTGCGCCTGCAATTGGCCGAAAAGCAAAGCCGTCTAATCGACCGCAAGCAGGCCGAGGTTGCCACATTCGAGCGCGCCAGGGCAGAGCGCGACCGCCATCTGGCATGGGTTTCGCGGGTCGCGCCAGTCCTTGCCAGCGCCCTGAATGCAGAGCTGCGCGACGTGTATGCAATCCTTGACCGGGAAATGCGCGATCATCTGCGCGATCTGGCCGACACGCCCATCGGGGATCTGCAAAATGACTGACGCCCGCGCCATCATCGACACCGCCTGGCGCAATGGATTGCGCCCCGAACCGCAGTTGAAGGTTTCGGAATGGGCCGATCAATTCCGCATCCAACCCGCCACATCGGCAGAG
The DNA here is from genome assembly GCA_002400675.1 of Paracoccaceae bacterium. Classification (GTDB taxonomy): domain Bacteria; phylum Pseudomonadota; class Alphaproteobacteria; order Rhodobacterales; family Rhodobacteraceae; genus NVQY01. The sequence continues at coordinate 1,126 of NVQY01000106.1, forward strand.
CCGGGGCCGTGGCGCACAAGCCGGGTGCCATATCTGCGCGAACCGATGGACTCCCTGTCCACAGGGTCGCCAATGGAACGTGTCGTTATCATGAAGGGTGCCCAGACAGGCGGCACCGAGGTTGGTCTGAACTTTCTCGGATACATCATCTGCAACGCCCCCGGTCTGGCCATGCTGGTGATGCCCAGTGGCGACATGGTGCGCCGCAACACCCGAACCCGGATTGATCCGTCCTTCGAGGCCGTGCCGGATATCGTGGCGCGCATTGTGCCGGCCAAGTCCCGCGAAGCCGGCAACACCATGACCCACAAGAAATTCATCGGCGGCGAACTGGTCATGACCGGGGCCAACGCCGCGTCAAGCCTTCGATCGACACCGGCCCGATACCTGATCCTTGACGAGGTGGACGCCTTTCCCAAGGATGTTGAAGGCGAAGGCGACCCCGTTGCATTGGCCGTTCAGCGCACAGTGACCTTTCGCGGCAAGCGTAAAATCCTGCTGATCAGCACCCCGACGATCAAGGGCTATAGCCGGATCGAGGCCGCCTATGAGGAATCGGACCAGCGCAGGTACTTTGTGCCGTGCCTGCATTGCCACGCGCCCTTTCTGATCACATGGAAAACCATCAAATGGCCCAAGGGCGCGCCGGAAAAAGCATACTGTTCCTGCCCCGAATGTGGTGGCATTCACGAGGAACGGGACAAGCCGGAAATGCTGCGCCAGGGCGAATGGCGCGCCACGGCACCAGGCGATGGCAGAACCGCCGGTTTCCACATTACGGCCCTGCTTTCCCCATTCGAGGCGTGGGCGGATATCGCGTGGGAATTCGAACAGGTGCGCGCGGATCCGTCGCGCCTGAAAACATGGGTCAACACCAAGCTGGGCGAATCGTGGGAGGAACGTGCCGCGCACAGCGTCGATGGCAAGGCCCTGCTGGAACGCGCCGACCACTGGGGCGAAGGCGCGCCCGCTGGCGTGTCGGTGATCACCGCCGGGATCGACACCCAGGACGGCTGGCTGGCGATTGAGATTGTCGGCTGGGGCCGGGGCGAGGAAAGCTGGTCACTGGACTGGATACGCCTGAACGGGGATCTGACCGCGCCGCAGATATGGGACGATCTGGACGCGATCCTGACCAGCCCCATTGCCCACCCTCTGGCCGGTGAATTGCCCATTGCCGCCGTCTGTATCGACAGCGGCGGACACTATGCGGCCAAGGTCGAGGAATTCACCGCGCCGCGCCACGGCAACCGTGTCTATGCAATCAAAGGCGCATCGACCCCCGGCAAGTCATCCTGGCCGATCAAGCCCAGCTGGTCGACCAAGGGCAAGCGCCCGATCTATGTCATTGGCGTTTCGGCAATCAAGGAAATCGTATTCGCGCGACTGGCCAAAGCCGAGGCAGGGCCGGGATATTGCCACACGCCGATCACGCGGGATCATGCGTGGTTCGCGGAAATGACCGCCGAAAAACCTTACACCAAATACACCAAGGGCCGCGCGGTGCGGGAATGGCGCAAGAAGGCGTCGGAACGAAACGAGGCGTTTGATTGCCGGGTGTACGCCTATGCCGCGCTTGAGTCGCTCAAATACGGCGGGTTCGATCTGGACGCGGAAACCCAGCGCATTGCCGATCTGGTGATCCGGCCCGCGCCACCCGTGCCAGACACCCAGCGTAGCGGCGTGATCCGGTCAGATTTCATGAATGGCAGGGGACAGAGATAAGGCAGATCGCGCCCGCGCTATCTCAGAGTGGCGCAAAGCGATCCCGTCAGTCGGTGAGTGGGCAAACCCCGACAGAGCGCGGCATTCCTCCTGGTGTGCGTGGCGCTCACATTAGGCCAGATCGGGGCGGTTGTATTTCAGAGTCTCAACATGGCCCTGCGCCTTGCTGATTGCGCTCCGGACATGCTGTGGGTTTTGGGAAATGTCATCAACCGACGCCGCCAGTAGACCACGAATGTGGTCGTCGCCGCACCGCCGGGCAGCGTTCGTCATTGCCTTCTTTCGTTTTGGGATAGGCTTTATGTCCCGGTCGAAGGCAACCGCCCGAAAATTTTCAATTTCGCCAAGCAGCTGGTCAAACAAGGTCATTTGGAAAGCCTTACCCCGGCACCGCCACCATTCTCATCAATGAATTCAACACCGGCTTTTTCGAGAGCGGCACGGATGGCTGCAATGGTCGAAGGCTTCAATTCCTCGCCACGTTCAAGGCGTGAGATTGTATTTGCTGAAATACCGGCCAACACAGCGAGTTCCCTCAACCCAAGCCCGGTTGCCACTCTTGCCATCTTGCACTGGGTCGCATCCATTTGTTAGCCCTGCTAATATTTTAATTGACTGTACGCACGCAATAATGGTAGCGCTGATAACAATATATCATAAACGGAGACCAAAACAATGCCGAAAAACCGCGTTTGCGCGACCGATACCGGTTTGCCAGAATTCACCCGCCGCGCCTTTGTCCGCGCCACCGCCGCAATCCCCCTGGCCGTTGTGCCCGTTGCAACCATGGCAGAGGCCCAAGCTGACCCTATCGTGCCGCTTTGTCAGCAGTGGCTCGCGGCGCGCAACGAATGGATTCATCTCTCTGAAATTCCCGGAAACGAGGACTGGAAGCGGCCTGAGAGCGTGGCCGCAGAACAGCGGGAGTTTGCAGCTTTTCATAAAATGCTCGAAATGACACCCGTGACCAATGAGGGCATTGCAGCACTGGCCCATGTCCATTGGGCGATGTTCGGCCCCGCTTCGATCGAGGGCAGCGTGAGTTTCAAGAAGGAATGCAATCGGTCAGAAAACAAAATAATGGCGGCGATCTGGCGTGGTGCATCTGGCAAGGGTGGGTTGCCTGTTTGATGCACCCGAGGCGCAGAGCATGAATTGGCACCTGCCCACTTCCGATGCACATACATCGAATGTYGACAGGCTCAATTTCCGCGCCTATGTTTCCGATACATCAATAACGGAAATTGCAATGTCCTACGCCAGAATTTACAAAAGTGCTGTGCTTGAAGACGTCACCGGGATCAACGCTGTGACGGTTCGGTCATGGCGACGCAAAGGGCACCTAAAAAACCTTGGATTTGAAGCGACGGGAAAAAYGACCCGGTACAGCCTTGTCGATATGTGCGTTTTTGCGGTGACGGTTGAAATGATCCAAGCCGGGGTTGAAATGCCTTTGGCGCTGCTGACTGCCATAGAATTGCATGATGAAATTGCCGCTGTGGTCTCGTCGCGGCAAAAGGGTGGACCAGTTGAAATTGTCGGGCTGGACGAAGACACCGAATCCTACGTCAACTGGACCGGATTTGCCGTATTGCGGAAAAGCAAACTGAGCGGGCACTATTATTCAAACGTGGTCCAGTCCGTTGATGATCTGGCGCTTGCATTTGCCCTTCAGGACTCGAAAGTCGTTCTGGTGATCAGCATTGGCCAAATCTGCCAAAACGTGGCGCAAATTCTTCTGCAAATTGAAGGGTCGGAAACGTAGATGGCTTTCCCCTTCGCCTCTCTTTTCCGCCGCCGCGCCGAAGCGCCCGTGAAAACGCGGGCGCTTGAGGCCGCAGGGGGCGGAACGCGTTGGGCCACCCGCAATGGCGTCGCACATGCCCCCAGCGCCATTCGCGCCGGTGCTGCGACCGTTGCCCGCCGCGCCCAGGACTTCGTTCTGAACGACCCGATTGGGACGCGCGCCGCACAGGTGTTGCCAGACAATCTGGTTGGAGCCGGGATCAAACCCATTGCCAAAACCACCGACGCCGCGCTGCGCAAACGTCTGGCCAGCGCCTTCGATATCTGGACTGACCGCGCCGACGCAACCGGCGAAGGTGACTTTTTTTCACTGACGTGGCGCTCGGTTCAGTGCATGGTGGTCTTTGGCGAAGGGCTGGTAGTGTGGGGCAGCGCCCATGATGGCGCGCCGCAACTGACGGTTCTGGACCCGGAACAGCTGGACCGTACAAAATCTGTGCGCCTGTCCGACACCCGCTTTGTTGAGCAAGGCGTGGAATTCGACACCGCCACGGCAAGGCCCGTGGCCTACTGGATCCGCCCAAGCGCACCGGGCGGGATGCAGGCGGCTGGACTACACGCAGCGCCAGCGCAGCGCATTCCAGCCGCCGAAGTCATTCACCTTTTCCGCCCGCTGTTTCCCGGTCAGGTTCGCGGCCTGTCATGGTTCGCGCCGATCCTGTTGGGCGCCCGCGATCTGAACGAGCTGATTGATGCCGCGATCGTCCGCGCCAAGGTAGCGGCGATGCACGCCGGATACATCCGCGATCCGTCCGGTGGTGGCGTATATTCCGGCAAGCAGACTGGCGACACGCTGGACGTGACAATGGAACCCGGCACCCTGAACGTGCTACGCGCCGGTGAGGATATCGTTTTCCCTAACGTGCCGGACAGCGGCGATGTAATGGGGCTGGCAAAGATGCAGCTGCATTCGATGGCCGCCGCGATTGGCCTGACATACGAGCAACTGAGCGGCGATTTTTCCGACGCCAGTTATTCGTCCGCGCGGTCCGCACACCTTGAATTCCGCCGCTTTGCCGAGACCGTGCAGCACCACGTTATTGTGCACCAGCTGTGCCGCCCGGTCTGGTCGCGGTTCATGCGCTGGCAGGTCTTGCAGGGAACGGTTGCTGCCGCTGACTATGTGAACCCGGCCAGTGGCCTGCAAAACGCCAAATGGTTGCCCCCGGCATGGCCATGGATCGATCCGGCGAAGGACGCCAAGGCCGCGATCATGGAAATCGACGCCAACCTGAAATCACGCTCAGAGGTCATTGCCGCCCGAGGTTATGATGCCGAGGACGTGGACGCCGAAATCGCCGCAGATCGCGACCGCGCCCGCCGTTTGAATATCGAGGAGAGCACCAATGCCGCCTGATCTGATCACCCGCGACCTTGACGTAAGGCCCACCACGCTGAACCGCGCCGAGCGCACCGTCGAAGCCATCATTTCCACTGGTGCGCCGGTTGCCAGATTTGACATGGATGGCCCCTATGAAGAACGGCTTGAAATATCGAGCGCCGCGGTCGACCTGAGCCGCGCCTCTGGTGCACCCGTTTTGGATTCGCACCGGCAAGACGGGATCAACAGTATTCTGGGCCGCGTGATCAGTGTCCGCATCGAGGGTGACCAGCTGGTCGCCACCCTGAAAATTTCCACCCGGCATGAAGCCATCCTTGACGATATCGAGGATGGAACATTGCGGGGCGTAAGTATCGGCTATTCCATCCAGCAACATCGGGACGATACCGATCGGGCAACCGGTCGGCGTGTGCGCATCGCAACCCGATGGACCTTGGCGGAAGTTTCAATTGTCGCGGTGCCTGCCGACGCCGCCAGCAAAATTCGGAGTATTGAAATGCCGCCTGATGACCAGACGACCACCACCACCACAACGGCAGTCGCACAGCCGCAACCTGTCACGCAAACCCGCGCCCAGGTCAATGTTGAAATCCGCAGCCTTGCGCAGGTTCATGATCTGCCCGCCGCATGGTCGGACGATCTGATCGACCGCGAGGTGACCGTGGAAGACGCCCGCGCCGCCGCCCTGACGGCCATCGAAACCCGCCAGATCACCGCCCCAATCACACCCCAGCGCGTGACCAATGTGCGCGATCTGAGCGACCCGGCTACGCTGGTCACGCGCATGGGCGAAGCCATGTATGCGCGCACCAACCCCTCGCACCAACTGAGCGAGGAAGCGCGGCCTTACTACGGTATGGCAACGCCTGATATTGCCCGTGATTGCCTGAACCGTTCCGGGGGGCCGGTCACGGGCAAGTCAGGGCCAGAGCTGATCACCCGCGCGTTGCAATCCACCTCCGACTTTCCGGCGATTTTTGCTGACAGTGCAAACCGAACATTGCAGGCAGAGTATCAGGCCGCACCCGCGACCTTGAAAGCTGCTGCCAGGAAATCAACTGCTAAAGATTTTCGCAAAAAAACCAAAATCCAACTGGGCGAAGCCCCAACACTGGAAAAGGTCAACGAAGCGGGTGAATTCAAAAGAGGCGCTCTGGCAGAGGCAAAAGAATACATCCAGCTGGACTCCTTTGGTATGACGTCGGGCCTCACCCGCAAGGCGATGATCAATGATGATACAGGTGCCTTCGCGGATCTCATCGGGAAACATGGCCGGGCCGCAGCCGAAACTGAGGCTCAGTTTCTGGTTGATCTGCTGGAAACGGGTTCAGGGGCAGGTCCCGTCATGGATGATGGCAGCGCCCTTTTCCACGCCAATCACGGCAACCTTGCCGCCTCTGGTGGCGCATTGTCCGAAACAACCCTGTCTGCCGCCCGGCTGGCCATGCGCAAGCAAAAGGGTCTTGCCAAGCGCCCGATCAACGTCGCGCCCAAGTTTCTGATCGTGCCGCCGGAACTGGAAACCACTGCCGAAAAGCTGCTGGCCTCGATCCAGCCGACCACCAGCGGTGATGTGAACCCATTTGCCGGAAAGCTGGAACTGTTGGTCGAAGCCAGGTTGACCAGCACGACACGTTGGTATGTGACCGCCGACCCGGCAATGATCGAGGGTCTGGAATACGCCTATCTGCAAGGCGAGGAAGGCCCGCAGGTCGAAACCCGCGCCGGGTTCGAGGTTGACGGGATCGAATTCAAGGTCCGCCTAGACTTTGGCGCGGCATTCCTTGACTGGCGCAGCTGGCAAATGAACCCCGGCGCATAAGGAAAACCAGAATGCACACCCTTGCGGAACTGCAAACCCAACTTCGCCGCCTTCAGGATCAAAGGGCCACGCCCGAAGCATCTGTTGGCTATGACGGCAGCGAAGTGACCTACAAGACGGATTCCCAGTTGGCGGCAGCGATTGCCGATCTGGAAAGCCGCATTGCCAATGTCGAGGGGCGGCAGATCCGCAAGGTTCGCATCACAACATCAAAAGGACTTTGATATGAAAAACTATGTTCAACCGGGCAACACGCTCACCTTCACCGCTGCTGCGGATGTTGCATCTGGCGATGGTGTCAAGGAAGGCGCACTATTTGGGGTTGCCGCAACGTCGGCCGCGACCGGCGAGGACTTTGAAGCCGATATTGTTGGCGTCTTCGATCTGCCAAAGGGCAGCGACACAATTACCAAAGGGGCCAAAGTGTATTGGAAAGCCAGCCCTGGCGAGGTGACCACCACAGCGACCGGAAACACC
>NVQY01000107.1 GCA_002400675.1 Paracoccaceae bacterium
GTTGATCGGCCTGGCCTCAAGCGGCCCCCACTCCAATGGCTATTCGCTGATTCGTAAAATACTTGAAGTGAATGACGTCAATCGTTCGCCTTCGATTTGCGCCCCGGCCGCGCGCCAGCGTTCCAGCGCCGGGGCGTTGTTGACAAAGTTCACGCCAATCTCGGCCAGCACGGTTTCGGCGTTGGTCTCGATGATATCCAGCGCCGCGTCGCTTAGCACTTCGAAATTGGGGATGTTGCGTTCGATGTATTTTGCGGTTTCGATCTTGACTGCCGTGCGTTCGGCGCGCCGCGCGGCACCGCCGCCGCTGCGCGATCTGCGTCTTGTGGGAGCCTCTGACATATCCATATTTCCGTTTTGAAAAGCCGTTGACCACAGGGATACCCCGCGCGCGCCCCCGCATTGGTCAGGATAACGGCCATTCCGGGGGAAAAGCGACATTTGCCACGAATGGCGGTTATTTTCGCGGTCAATATCGCGAAAACCCCTTAATATGTGTGGCTTTTCGACACATCACATTCAATTTACCAAACATATTGGTGACAGAATGCATTTTCATGCTTTAACAATATTACATCAGCCACGGGGCAGGCGCAATAATCAGCCAAATAATCGCCGATTCCTGTTGGGAAATATATGGCCGCGCTAAACGACCCGCTTGAGGTCAAATGCGCCGCCACGGGGAGACTTTGGATGATCAAATTAACCAACGCGCCAAAACTGGCGACAGCGGCGGCCACACTGGCCCTTGGCGGTCTGTTGCTGGCCACGCCGGCGCAGGCCACATCGGGATATTTCTCAAACGGGTACGGGCCCAAGTCCAAGGGACTTTCGGGGGCCGCGGTGGCCCTGCCCACAGGCGTAATGGGAATCGCCGTGAACCCGGCCTTTGGCACACGGGTCGGCAATAGCGCGGAAATGTGCCTGACGGTGTTTTCCCCCAATCGCGGCTTTACCGTTGGCGGCGCGGGGCCGGTCACGCCGGGCACCTACAAGAGCGACAACGACGTGTTCTTTGTTCCCTGCGGCGGGGCCAATTTCCGCATCAATGACCGCAGCACCTTTGGCTTTACCATATTGGGCAACGGCGGGATGAACACCGAATACCCGGCCAACGCCTTTACCGGGCCGTTTGTCCCGGCCGGGCCGACGGGGACCGCGCCGCTTGGGGTCAATCTGGAGCAACTTTTCATCTCGGCCAGCTATTCCTTTGACGTCAACAACCGGCTTTCCTTAGGCATCGCGCCGACGTTTGCGCTGCAACGGTTCAGCGCCACGGGGCTAGAGGCATTTGCGCCGTTTTCGTCCAGCCCGGGCAACCTGTCCAACAACGGCGACGACTGGTCGACCGGGTTTGGCCTGAATTTGGGACTGGTCTATCAGGCCTCGCCCGAGTGGATGCTGGGCGGTGCTTACCGGACCAAGATGTACATGAGCGAATTTGACCGCTACGCCGGATTGTTCGCCGAACAGGGCGATTTCGACATTCCGGCCTCATTGACACTTGGCGCGGCGTATACACCAAAGAACAACAGCGCACTGACGCTGACGGCGGAATACCAGCGGATTTTCTACAATGATGTGGCGGCGATTGCCAACAGCGGCGCGGTTCTTGCAACGCCGTTCGGGGCCGATAACGGGCCCGGTTTCGGCTGGAGCGATATGGACGTGGTGCGCATCGCCGCCCAGTATCAGGCCAATGACAAGCTGACCCTGCGCGGCGGCATCACCTATAATTCCGACTTTATCGAAAGCAATCAGGTGCTGCTGAACACGTTGGCCCCGGCGACGATCCGTTGGCATGCCTCTATTGGCGCGACGTTGAAGATGGACAATGGTTGGGATTTCACCGCCGCCTATACCCATGCGTTCAACGCCGATAAATCCGGGGCCAACCAGACCCCCGGTTTTGGCCAGCCCGTCACCCTAAGCATGTATCAGAACGAAGTGACGTTCGGGTTTTCCAGGGCCTGGTAAACTCTGACAGGGTGTTCGCCCTACCTGAGGGCGGGCACCACTTGCGAAAACATTGCCCGGGCGCTATTTGCCGGGCATGAAAACCACATCCTCCCCCGCCTCATCTTCGCCAGCCTCGCATGACCGCCTGTTGATCATCGACTTTGGTAGTCAGGTCACCCAGCTGATCGCGCGCCGTTTGCGCGAACTGAATGTCTATTGCGAAATCCACCCCTATCAAGCCGTCACCGCAGACATGATCCGCGCCATGGCCCCGCGTGCGGTGATCCTGTCAGGCGGTCCCGATTCGGTCACCCGCGAGGGCAGCCCGCGCGCGCCGCAAGAACTGTTCGACATGGGCCTGCCGATCCTTGGCATCTGTTATGGCCAGCAAGTGATGATGCAGCAACTTGGCGGCAAGGTCGAAACCGGTCACGGTACAGCCGAGTTTGGCCGCGCGTTTGTGACGCCGGACGCCAAATCGCTGGACCTGTTGCAGGGGTGGTTTAGCGAGGACAAAGAACAGGTCTGGATGAGCCACGGCGACCACGTCAGCGAAATCGCCCCCGGTTTTGACGTCTACGGCACCTCGCCCAACGCGCCATTTGCCATCACCGCCGACGCGTCGCGGCATTTCTATGCGGTACAGTTCCACCCAGAAGTCCACCACACCCCAAACGGCGCGAAACTATACGAGAATTTCGTGCGTATCGCAGGCTTTACCGGTGACTGGACCATGGGGGCCTACCGCGAAGAAGCGATCCGCACCATCCGCGAACAGGTGGGCGACAAAAACGTGATCTGCGGGCTGTCGGGCGGGGTCGATTCGTCCGTTGCCGCCGTATTGATCCACGAGGCGATCGGCGATCAGCTAACCTGCGTGTTTGTCGATCACGGCTTGCTGCGCAAAGGCGAGGCCGAAGAGGTCGTGACCATGTTCCGCGACCATTACAACATGCCGCTGATCCACGCCGACGAACAGGAATTGTTCCTTGGCGCGCTTGACGGCCAAAGCGACCCGGAAACCAAACGCAAGATCATCGGTGGCCTGTTTATTGATGTGTTCCAGAAACACGCCGACGCCATCGAGGGCGCGGAATTCCTGGCGCAAGGCACGCTGTATCCCGATGTGATCGAATCGGTGTCCTTTAGTGGCGGGCCGTCCGTCACCATCAAATCACACCACAATGTCGGTGGATTGCCGGAAAAGATGGGCCTGAAACTGGTCGAACCCCTGCGCGAGTTGTTCAAGGACGAAGTGCGCGCGTTGGGCCGCGAACTGGGCCTGCCCGCGTCGTTCATTGGCCGCCACCCGTTCCCCGGACCGGGGCTGGCGATCCGTTGTCCGGGCGAGATCACCCGCGAAAAGCTGGGTATCCTGCGCGAGGCCGACGCGGTGTTCATCGACCAAATCCGCAAACACGGGCTGTATGACGAAATCTGGCAGGCGTTTGTCGCTATTCTGCCGGTACGCACGGTTGGCGTGATGGGCGACGGGCGCACCTATGATTTCGCCTGTGCGCTGCGCGCGGTAACTTCCGTGGATGGCATGACGGCGGATTATTACCCGTTCGAGCATGATTTCCTTGGCGAAACCGCCACGCGCATCATCAACGAAGTCAAAGGCATCAATCGGGTGACGTACGACATTACGTCCAAGCCGCCGGGTACGATTGAGTGGGAATGACCGCTTAAGGATACTTGCGCCGGGCCGTGGCCTTGGCCAGAACCTTGCCGTTCTTCTTGGACTTGGCGGTGGCGGTCCATTCATAGGTGTGGGTGCCGTTCGGCGGACAGGGGCTTTTGTAGCTGAACGCCCCCGCCGGCGCGGTGCCATCGCCCGACATTGCCACCCAACCGCCGCCGTGGTTATAGCCGGGCGCGTCCAGATCCTTTAGCCGGAACTGAACGATGGTGGTGCCCGCCGGCAGGCCGGTGACCTTGAAACGCGGGTTGCTCACCTTGTTGGGTGCCCCCGAGGTGCACAGTTTCAGCCCCGCCCAGTCAAACGTAAACTGCATCTGCGCCGCCGCCGGAGCGGCCAGCGTGCCGGCAAAAATCAAAGCCGAAAAAACCATTCTGAAAGACATGAAACCAACCCGTTGTTGTGAATTCTGCGCCAAGTCTAACGCCCAAAGCCCCGCCCCGACAAGACACGCGCGCGTGTAACCGCTTGACCCATCGCGGCGAATCTGGTCCTCGTTGGCACTTGGGGTCCTGCCCCTAAGAGAGGGCGCTTATGCCAGCCAGCAACAACACCGCGCGCGCCGCCCTGTGGATGACCGGGGCGATTGCGTCGTTTTCATCCATGGCGGTGGCCGGGCGCGAGTTGGGCGGCAACCTAGATACCTTTGAAATCATGATGTATCGCAGCTTTGTCGGGTTGGTCATTGTCTGCATCCTGCTAAGCGTCACCCGGCAATGGTCCACCGTCACCACCGCGCGGATGGGCACCCATCTGATCCGCAACATGGCGCATTTCACCGGCCAGAACCTGTGGTTCTTTGCGGTCACGGTGATCCCGCTGGCGCAGGTGTTCGCGCTTGAATTTACCTCTCCGCTTTGGGTGGTGGTGCTGGCCCCGCTACTATTGGGCGAACGCCTGACGCCGGTGCGGGCGCTGTCGGCGTTGCTGGGCTTTGTCGGCATCCTGATCGTCACCCGCCCCAGCCCGGATGCAATCAACGCAGGTGTGATCACGGCGGCCAGTTCGGCGATCTTCTTTGCCATCACCATGATGCTGACCAAGCAACTGACCCGCACGCAAAGCATCGCCAACATCCTGTTCTGGCTGACATTAATGCAGGCGTTTATGGGCCTTGCCACAGCCGGCATCGACGGTGAAATCTCGGTGCCCGACGCGCAGGCGCTGCCATGGGTGGTGCTGATCGGGCTGGCCGGACTGACGGCGCATTACTGTCTGACCAACGCGCTGGCCATTGCGCCGGCCACCATCGTCGCGCCGCTTGATTTCGCCCGCCTGCCGGTGATCGCGGTGGTCGGCATGGTGCTGTACCAAGAGGCGCTGGATGTGTGGGTGCTGATCGGCGCGCTGGTGATATTTGGCGGCAATTATCTGAACATCCTGTCGCAAACCCGCAGGAAACGGGTCGCGAAGCCATGACCCATCACGCTAGACCCCCGTCATGAGCACACAAAAATCCCTTTCCCCGCGCGCATGGGGCGAACTTTCGCTGCTGGCCCTGATCTGGGGCGGCGCATTTATGACCACCCGCGTTGTGCTGAACGAAGTGCCGGTGGTGACGCTGGTTCTGCACCGCACATTCTGGGCGGCGCTGGTGCTGTGGGGTTATGTGTTTCTGCGCGGCCTGCCCCTGCCCCGCGACTGGCGCATCTGGGGCGCGTTTCTGGTCATGGGCTTGCTGAACAACGTGATCCCGTTTGGCCTGATGGCGTGGGGGCAGTTAACGATTGAAAGCGGGCTGACCTCGATCCTCAACGCCACCACGGCGATTTTTGGCGTGCTGGTCGCGGCGCTGTTCTTTGGAGACGAACGCCTGACCCGGCGCAAAGCACTGGGCGTCGCGTTTGGCTTTTCCGGTGTGACCATTGCCATCGGCCTGTCCAACCTGACCACGTTTGACCCGCGATCACTGGCGCAATTGGCGGTGCTGGCCGGCACGCTGTTCTATGCGCTGGCAAGTGCCTGGGCGCGCGCCCGTCTGGGCGGCGTGGCACCGCAGATCGCCGCTGCGGGTATGCTAAGTGGGGCGTCGCTGATCCTGCTGCCGGCCGCGTGGCTGATCGACGGGCCGGTCAATTTCGACCTGACCCTGCGCACTTGGGGCGCGATTGGCTACCTGACGGTGATCGCCACCGCCGGGGCATTTTTGTTGTATTACCGGGTGCTGGCGCTGGCGGGCAGCGGCAATCTAATGCTGGTCACCCTGCTGATCCCGCCGGTGGCGATTGTCATCGGCGCGTTTGTACTGGACGAGGCGTTAAAGCCGCAGGCGTTCATCGGCTTTGCCTTGCTGGCGCTGGGGTTGCTGGTGCTGAACGGCGGCAAACGCGGCAAGTGACTGGGTGATTGACCGCGCCCGCCCCGCTGGCTAGCAAGGGGCAAACAAGAGGGCGGCGGATGATCTATCAATCGGGCGAGGACTGGCGCGGGGCAGCGCATAAACGGGTGCTGTTCTTTGGCATGTCCGGGCTTGGGAAAACCCATATTTCCAATATGTTACGCGCAGGCGGCGACTGGTTCCACTACTCGATAGATTACCGTATCGGCACGCGCTATATGGGCGAATACATCGCCGACAACGCCAAGGCCGAGGCGATGAAAGTGCCGTTTCTGCGTGATCTCCTGTTGTCGGATTCGATCTATATCGGCTCGAACCTGACGTTCGACAACCTCGCCCCGGTCGCGGCCTATCTGGGCAAACCGGGCGACCCCGCGCGGGGCGGCCTTGAGATCAGCGAATACCGCCGCCGGCAGGAACAATTCCGCACCGCCGAGATGCACGCGCTGCTGGATACCGAATATTTCATCGACCGCGCCGCGCGCCTGTACGAATATCCGCATTTCGTCTGCGACACCGGCGGGTCGATCTGCGAATGGGTGGACGCGAACGACCCCAACGATCCGGTGCTGAGCGAGTTGGCCAAACACACATTGTTGATCTGGATTGAAGGCGACGACGCCCACACCGCAGAACTGGTGCGCCGGTTCGACAAGGCACCAAAACCGATGTCGTATCAGCCCGCCTTTCTGGATCAATGCTGGGAACGATATCTGAGCGAAAACAATAGTATGCCAGGCGACGTTAATCCAGATGACTTCATCCGCTGGACCTATGCGCAGGCGCTGGCCCACCGTCAGCCACGCTATCGGGCGATGGCAAAATGGGGGGTCACGGTGACCGCTGCGCAGATCGCCGGGCTAAAGGATGCCGCCGCGTTTGACGATCTGATCGCCGATACCCTTGAGATGCGCGCGACTTAGCCCTATTTCCTAGCGTTCAACCCACCAGAAAACAGGCCCCCCATGCCCATCAAAATCCCCTCTGACCTGCCCGCTTACGACGTTCTCAAATCCGAGGGCGTCATGGTCATGTCCGAGGACCACGCCGCCCGTCAGGAAATCCGCCCCCTGCGCATTGGCCTGCTGAACCTGATGCCGAAGAAAATCCAGACCGAGAACCAGTTTGCCCGCCTGATCGGAGCCACGCCGATCCAGATCGAATTCAGCCTGATCCGCATGTCACAACACAAGACCAAGAACACTGCATCCGAACATATGGCCAGCTTTTACCGGCCGTTTTCCGATGTGCGCGACCAGAAATTCGACGGGCTGATCATCACCGGCGCACCGATCGAGCATCTGGATTTCGAGGATGTGACCTATTGGGATGAAATCCGCGAAGTGTTCGCGTGGACCCAGACCAACGTGCATTCGACCTTTGGCGTGTGCTGGGGCGGGATGGCGATGATCAACCATTTCCACGGGGTGAAAAAGCACATGATGGACGCCAAGGCGTTTGGCTGTTTCCGCCACCAGAACCTTGCCCCCGCCTCGCCTTACTTACGCGGGTTCTCGGATGATTGCGTGGTGCCGGTATCGCGCTGGACCGAGGTGCATCAGGGTGAAATCGACGCGGCGACCGGCCTGACAACCCTGCTGGGCAGCGACGAAGTCGGTCCCTGTCTGGTGCAGGATCCGGCCCATCGCGCGGTCTATATCTTTAACCATTTTGAGTATGACAGCGACACGCTGAAACAAGAATACGACCGCGACGCAGCGCCCGGCGCGGCGATTGACGTGCCGGTCAACTACTACCCGGATGACGACCCCACACGCGCGCCGCAAAACCGCTGGAGATCCCACGCGCATCTGCTTTATGGAAACTGGATCAATGAGATATACCAGACAACACCGTTTGATATGGACCTGATCGGTGGGTAAAGTGGTGCTTTTCAGCGCCCTGATGCTGGGCGGATTCGTGATGTTCGTGATGCAATTTGTCAGCCAGCAGGAAAAGCTGGCCGAGAAGAACTATCCGCCGCAGGGGCAGTTCATCGACGTTGACGGCACCCGCATTCATGCGGTGGTGATGGGGTCCGGTCCCGATCTGGTGCTGATCCACGGCTCCAGCGGGTCGACCCGTGACATGACGTTTTCGCTGGCCCCGCAACTGGCGGAAAATTTCCGCGTCATCGTGTTTGATCGCCCCGGTCTGGGCTGGTCCGAACGCATCGGCGAAAACGGTGCCAGCCTGACCCAACAGGCCGAAATCCTGATGAAAGCGGCGCAGAAACTTGGGGCCGATAAGCCGATTGTCATGGGCCAAAGCTATGGCGGG
>NVQY01000108.1 GCA_002400675.1 Paracoccaceae bacterium
TGTCGACGCCATGTCGCGCCCGCCGGGCGCGCTGCGGGTGCGGTTTTCTACAAGGTCGCTGACGGGTGCGGCGCTGCATCCCGATTGCGTCGAAGCGGTGGAGAATACCGCGCGGTTGCTGGAAGGTCTGGGGCATGAGGTCGAGGAATTCCACCTGCCCGCCGATCTGGACGTGCGGGCGATGATGCTGGCCTGGACCAAGATTGTTGCGTGCGGCACGGCGCTGACGGTGCGCAGTTATCTGGGCGATACCCCGCTTGACCCCACGCTGATCGAAGGCGTCACCCGCGGCGCGTTGACCTACGCCGACACCGTGTCGGGCGCGGATTATCTGGCCGCCGTCAACGCGGTGCACGCCTTTGGCCGCCGCATGGCGCATGTGTTCGACGATTGCGACGTATTGCTGACCCCGACCCTTGCCGCGCCACCCGCGCCGGTGGGTCAGTACAAGCCCGACAACGAGGATTTTCTGGACTACCGCACCGGCAAAGGCGGGGTGTTCGACTATTCGCCCTTTACCGCGATTTTCAACGCCAGCGGCCAGCCATCCGTGTCCCTGCCCCTGCATTGGAGCGGTGATGGCCTGCCGGTTGGTCTGCATCTGGCGATGGGTTTTGGCGATGACGAACGGCTGATGTCGCTATGCGCGCAGATCGACGCCGCAGCGCCGTGGGCACCTATGCAGCAAACCCTGCTGACCAAGGGCGGCATCGCCGGGTAAAGGTCAGCCGGGGCGTACAATCCGGTTGGCCAGAACGCCGATACCTTCGATCTCAAGTTCAAACCGGTCGCCGGGGGCCAGTTGCTTGCCGATCTCCAGCCCACAGCCGGTGCCCACCGTGCCAGAGCCGATCACCTCGCCCGGATAGATGGTTTCCGAGGCCGAGATATGCGCCAGAATGGCCGCGAAATCATGGTGCATGTCGCGCGAATTGCCGCCACCCCAACGGGTGCCGTTGACGCGCGCCTCCATGTTCAGGGCAGCGGGGTGCGGCACTTCGTCGGCGGTCAGGATGAACGGGCCAAGAATGTTGCCGGTGTCAAAATCCTTGCCCTTGGCCGGGCCTAGCTGGCCGGCCATTTCCGCCATTTGTGCATCGCGCGCCGAGACATCGTTCAGGATGGTATAGCCAAAGATATGTGACGCGGCATCCTCGGGCAAAATGTCCTTGCCCTGCTTGCCGACGACGATGGCAAGTTCCAGTTCGATATCGAGAAACTCGGCGTAGCCGGGCCAGATCACATCCGCGCCATGGCCGACAAAGGACATGCGGTTGCCCTTGTAGTAGATCGGTTGCTGGTACCAGACCGGCGGGATCGTGAAGGGACGCCCGGTCAGTTTTTCGGCGGCGGCAAAGCTGTTCTTGAGATGCGCCTCGAACACCAGACAATCGCGGTACTGCACCGGCATGATCGGCGGCAGAAAGGAAACGTCGGCCACCTTGATCAGCGCGCGGCGATGGGCGCGCCGCACCAGGGATGCGGCCTGTTCGATGCCATAGTCACCCTGTTCGGCCAGCGTGCACATATCGACAAAAGCCATCTGGTCATGGCGCGCCAGATGCGCCGCCTGCCTGAGATCCAACAGCGTTTCATCGTCCAGCGCCGCAACCACCAGCGCCTTGCCTTCAAACAGAACCGTACCCAGTCTCATGATGATGTCCTTGATGTGATGTCAGATCGCGCCGCGCCCAAGAAAATTCGCCGAATTTTCTTGGGCAAAAGCCATCGCCACCCCGATTTTGTCAGGATGGCGAGATGTCTCAGATGATGACGTGGCCCGGCCTATGGCTGCTCTACCGGTGCCCATTCAGGGCCGGGTGAAAACACGTGCATTCCAAACGCGACGTCAAGGCTGTCTTCGCCCAGATCCGCCTCAAGAACCACGCCGTTTTCCGAAACCATAAAGCTTTGCACACCGCTGACGCCATAGTCAGCCGGCACCGCCAAAAGCGCGTGACCGGCGACCATGTTGCCGCCAATCATGTAATCCATCGCGCCACCGGGGGCGGTTTTGTCCTGACCTTGCAGCACCCGGTAATAATAGCCGCCAAAGGGTTTCGGGTCCTGATCCGCCTCGCCGTCGTTATAGCCATCCAGCGACGCCAGCGCGATGCGGGCCCCCAATGGGCTGTCTTCGCCGGGCCAAAACAACCCGTCACGCACATCTGGCGATGACATCACGTTGGCGGCAAATTCCATCACTCCGTCATTGTCGTGATCCACCAGACGAAACGCGGTCTGAACCAGCACATAGGCGGACATCATTTCGATTGTGTCCAGCTCATTCAGGCCGATTCGGCGGAAAAATACCTCGTCCCGGCCAGCTTCGATGTCAAAGGCCCAAGCATCGCCGTTGTTYGCCAGAGGGATCGGAAACGGCCACGCGTCTGCGCCAAGCAACAGAATGACACGGCCATCCTCTGCGGTTTGAAACCGGTACCCGTCGGCAATCAGATCAAGGATTCGCATGCGGTTCTGCGTGYCGCGTTGCGGGTTTCCGGTGGACAGCAAATCGCGTGMATCGCTGCCRAACACGTCAAGKATCGCCACCTTGTCMGCCGCATTCAACGCCGAGGTCATTGCCTCGARCGCATCTTGCGGCGTGGCAAACGGGGCGGGTGTCTCTGCCGCAAAYGCAGGGGCCGTCAGGGCAAGCAAGGCCAGACCGGCAAGGCCGGATTTGGGAAAATAATTCATCGCTCTATCTCCTTCTGCCGCCACCGGATGACGCACGTCCGCGTGATCCACCCGAACGGGCCTTGGGGGCCGCCGCGCGATTGTTCATTGCGCCACCTCTTGGTTTGGACGGCGCGCGCGCGGGTGCTGCGCGGGCAGCTTTTGGTTTCTTGACCGGCGCGCGCGCCTTGGCCGGTGCGGCGGTTCGGTTCACAGCCGCATTGCTGCCGCGGTTTCCGGTTATCGCACGTTGCGCGGCGGGTCTCTGGCCGGCGGAGGGCCGTTGCGCGGCCGGTCTTTGGGCTGCGGGCCGCTGGGTTGCAGGTCGCTGGGTCTTGGCAGGCCGGTTGACCCCGGCGGCGGGGTTATCCCGGCGCGAGATGTCGGCAGCCCCGGAACGGCGGCTTAGGTCAGAGCGCATTGAATCGCCACGGTTTGACCGTTTAACCGGCACCGGACGGGTGCCGTTGGGACCGGACCGGCGGGAAATCTGGGTGCGTGCCTGTTCCTGACGACGCGGGGCGGCCTTCCAGCCGACGTTGTTGCCGATATTGACGTTGCCGTTGATGTTAACGTTGCGCGGGTTGATGACGACCGGTCTGCCGTGCCAGCCGCCGCAGTTGCGACACCCCCAATAGCCGTGCCAGGGGTCGTTGTTGTTGAAAATCGCATCCATCACCACAAATGTGCCAAAGGCGATCAGCCCGGCGGCCA
This sequence comes from Paracoccaceae bacterium, assembly GCA_002400675.1. Lineage (GTDB taxonomy): Bacteria > Pseudomonadota > Alphaproteobacteria > Rhodobacterales > Rhodobacteraceae > NVQY01. The sequence goes on from NVQY01000108.1 coordinate 3,394, forward strand.
CCGCGTCTCCGGCGTCAATGCCGCTGCTGGTCGATTGCACATACACCGTTTCGGTTTTGTATTCCGGCACATAGACCACCTGCGGGTCGGCTGGCTGGATGATGATGGTCTGATCGCCGTTCTGTTCCTGCGTCACCTCGACAATCTGTTCGTCGCCGCTTTGCAGCGCGCCGTTGTCATTGGCGATTTCGCGCATGGTCTGGATCGAATCCATCACGTCCTGATCCTGCGCCAGCATGGCGTTGCCAAGTGTTTCGGTCCAGTCGATGTTGGCCGCCATATCGCTCAGCACATCGGGAAACGCGGTGGCCAGAACCGTCACGCTTTCATCCCAGCCCTGCGCGTCAATCTCGCCCTTTAGCGCCTCGGCGTCGGTATCAACGTTGTCTTTCAACAAACGATCCGCCTTGATCACGTCCAGCGGATAGGTCGCCGCGACAAGTATCTGAATAAGCAGCGTGTCCGGATAAAGAGCAACCGGCCCCACCAGTGTCTGCAACTCTTCGGGCGTCATCAGCGCCGCCTCTTCGGTGGTGGCGGCCTCTGTTTCGGCGGTTGGCGTGCTTTCAGACTGGGCGTAAAGGGCGTAAGGCGCAAGAAATACCGAACTTAGTATCATCGCCTTCAAGGTTGGCATTTTCATGTGGGTCGCTTCCTTGGTCTTTAGGATGTTTTGCCACGTTACTGGAACGGGCCATGCTTTCCAAGCGTCGCGCGCCGCCAACAAATTACCGGCCTTTTCAGGCCGATTGCAATTTGCGCGCCTCGATGCGGGCCAGTCGGATCAGTTCAGCGACAAATGGCTTATCCTTGTCATCGCGCCGGATCGCGGCGTAAAGGCGGCGGGTCAATCCTTTTTTGGTCAACGGGCGGGTGACATAATCCGAGTTGTATTTCACCTCGCGCACCACCCAGTCGGGCAGCACGGTGATGCCCCGGTTCGAGGCCACCAACAGCAGGATAACGGCCGTTAGTTCGACCTGACGGATCGACTCTGGCTCTACCCCGGCGGGGATCAGCAACTGGCTGAACACATCCAGCCTTGCGCGGTCCACCGGATAGGTGATCAGCGTCTGCCCGGTGAAATCCTCGGCGTCTATGTAGGGTTTGCTGGCCAGAGGGTGCTGGGCGGCGGCGACAAAAACCGGCGCGTAATCAAACAGTTCGATAAATTCCAYCCCGGGGATATCTTCGGGGTCCGAGGACACGACAAGGTCGACCTCTTCCTTTTGCAGCGCCGGAAGCGCGTCAAACGCCAGCCCCGGACGGATATCAACGTCCACATCCGGCCAGTTCCGGCGGAATGCCTCTAACACCGGAAACAGCCATTCAAAACAGGCGTGGCATTCAATGGCGATATGCATCCGCCCGGTTTCGCCGTCACGCAGCGACGCAAATTCGGCCTGCATGGCGTCGATCTGCGGCAATATCTGATCCGCCAGTCGCAGCAATCGCCGACCCGCCGCCGACAGTTTCATCGGTTTTGAGCGGCGTACGAACAATTCCACCCCGGCCTGATCCTCTAGCCCTTTGATCTGGTGGCTCAGCGCACTTTGGGTGATATTCATCTGGTCGGCAGCGCGCGCCAACCCGCCGTTTTCGTGGATCGCCTTGATGGTACGCAAATGCCGGAATTCGATATGCAACCTGTTGTCCCGCTCATGTTGTTCTTGAGGATTATGAAATTGTCTCACAATGCTGCGTATGCAACAAGGGGTGAAATCAAAGGAAAGCCTGTGCCCATGTCCGCCACCGCCCCTGCCGTATCGTTCGAATTCTTCCCGCCGCAGAACCTCGAAGGGTCTTTCCGGCTCTGGGACACGGTACAGACGCTGGCCCCGCTGGATCCACGGTTCGTTTCGGTCACCTATGGCGCGGGCGGCACCACGCGCGATCTGACCCGGGACGCGGTGGCGACGTTGCACAAATCATCGGGGCTGAATGTGGCGGCGCATCTGACCTGCGTTGATGCCACCCGCGAAGAGACCCTTGGAATCGCCCGTGGTTTTGCCGAGGCCGGCGTGCGCGACATCGTCGCCCTGCGCGGCGACCCGCCCAAGGGCAGCAACGGGTTTGAGCCGCACCCGCAGGGGTTTGCCAGCTCGATCGAATTGATTTCGGCCCTGAAAGAGGTCGGCGATTTCAACATCCGTGTCGGTGCCTATCCCGACACCCACCCCGAAGCGGCCAACGCGCAGGCCGATGTTGACTGGCTCAAGGCCAAGCTGGACGCGGGCGCGACCGAGGCCCTGACCCAGTTCTTTTTCGAGGCCGACACGTTTTTCCGCTTTCGCGATGCCTGTGACAAGGCCGGGATCGACCCGTCGCTGATCACCCCGGGCATCCTGCCGATCGAAAGCTGGAAGGGCACGCGCAACTTTGCCCGCCGCTGTGGCGCGACCATCCCGCAATGGGTTGACGATGCGTTCGAAAAGGCGCTGCGCGACAACCGTCAGGACCTGCTGGCCACCGCGATCTGCGCCGAATTGTGCAGCGATCTGATCGACGGCGGCGTGGACAAGCTGCATTTCTATACTATGAATCGCCCGGAACTGACGCGCGATGTGTGTCACGCCCTTGGCGTCACGCCCAAGACCCAGCTTCAGAACGTCGCGTAACGCTTGTTCGCCCTGCCACCGGTCCCTAATCTGCGCCCAAACCAAAGGGCGCGGACATGTATTTTGCCAATGATAAAGCTGAGTTGCTCTCAACCGAGTTGATGTTGCAAAAAACCGGCCTTGCTTTGATGCAGGAGATGCTGAACGGGCACCTTCCGGCACCGCCGATCAGCCGGGTTCTTGGCTATCACCTGTATGCGGTCGAGGACGGGCGCGCGGTGTTTCGCGGCACGCCGACGTTTGATGCAACCAACCCCATGGGGACGGTGCATGGCGGCTGGTATGGCACGCTGCTGGATTCGGCGATGGCCTGCGCGGTGATGACCAAGGTGCCGCGCGGATCGCTGTACACAACGCTGGAATACAAGATCAACATCATCCGTTCGATCCCGCTGGACACCGAAGTCGAGTGCGTCGGGCTGATTGATCACGCGGGCCGCTCTACCGCCGTTGCCAGCGGCGAAATCCGGGGGTGCAAAGATGGGCGGCTATATGCAACCGGGTCAACCACCTGCATCATTATGGACATGTCGAAACGCTAGGCGGGCCGTTTCAATACAGCCCCTTGCGGTCCAAAAGCGCCGGAATGACGCTGGCGGCGACATGGGTTTCCGGCCTGACACTTTCATGCAGGCGTTCTGACGGGTCGCGCCCGACAATGCGCGGACAGCGCAGCAAAAACACCTTACCCCAGCCGCGCCATGTGCCTACCGAAGGCGCGCCCGGATCGGTGTAAAACCGCGCCTGCCAGCCATCCGGCATCGGCAACCCGCAATCCTCGGCCTGTTCCAGCATCCAGACCAGTGGAATGTTTGCCAGCGGGCGGGCGGCATCGAACCCGCCCAGCTGGCCGCCGATATCGCCGTGGCTGCCGCGAAACCAGACCTGTTCGACCCGTCCCGGCCAGCCCGGCGGACAGGTCCACATGACGGGGGTGAACACTTGGCGCGTTTCGTCCAGCGCCAGCGCGTGAAACCCGTTGCGGATACTTGGCCCCAAGGTGTGATTGTGGAACGAATGACGCTTTTCCGCGCCGCGCCACAGATATGGCAGGCGCATACCCAGCGCCTTGACCGTATCCCAGACGCCGACCATTTCGATGGCCACATTGTCGTGGCAATAGGCCCGCGCGAACACCGCCGCGTGCGGGCCGCCGGGGTTGCATTCATAATGGCGATACGCGGTGCGAATATTGCGCATCGTCGCGTGTTCGGCCTTGATCAGCCCAACCATATCAATCGCCCCGGCCAAGGACCGCACCGCATACGCCCCCCGTGAATAGCCCATCAGGAATATCCGGTCACCGGGCCGATAGCGCGAGGCAAGATAGCCATAGGCGCGCCGGATCTGCCGGTTGATCCCCTTGCCCATCAACACATCCAGCGTACCGCGCCAACTGTGCCATTGCACGCCGGCCTCGTAATAGACTGACACCTCGGGCCCCATCCTGCGGCACAACTGATAGGTCGTCCCGGCGTGGGTTTCATACCCCGGTTCCAGCGAGGACATGGTGCCGTCAAGGATGATCACATGGGTCCGCGGCCCACGCGACTTGGTTTCGCCCGAATGTTCGGATCGCAGCGGGCGGCCAAGCCACCCCAATATCTTGTCACCAAGCCGCGACAGAACCATTTTTGCCAGCTCCCACAGGGTCAATTCCGCAGATGCCCGGGTGCCCCCTCAGGTCCCCTTGTTGTCAGGTCACCAAACAAATCGCACCCAAAGCATCTACCTCAACAATGGGTGGATACCCGGATCAGAGCAAGACACGGTCACCGAAACTTGTCTACCCCGATACGGTTAACGCGGAGTTTCCGTGGGTTATTATTCTGCGTGGGATGCAGGGTTGGTCAGCGAACGGTGACAATTTCACTCAACCCATAACCGTTGAATTGCGTGCTCATCGCCACCGAATACGCCCCGAGGCCGTCGAACAACACATAGTCACCCGACTGCGTATCCTCTGGCAGGCCCAGCGCCCCCGGCAACCGGTCAAGGCTGTCGCAGGTCGGGCCAAAAATACTGCGCGGCACTGGTTTGCCAATACGCGCCTGCCCGTTCGAACAGACAACCCGCACCCGCCCGGTCAACCCCATGTCGCGCAGATCAACCAACCCGCCATAGATGCCGTCGTTCAGAAACACCGACGCACAGTCTACACAAACATACACATAACTCATACGCACAGCACACACACACACATACATTCACATACGCACCCACATACCAACATCACTTTCAAGCTCTTCAGATTGTTCGGAAACA
>NVQY01000109.1 GCA_002400675.1 Paracoccaceae bacterium
GACCATCTTGTCATTGCCGGCCCCACCGTTCAGCGTGTCCGCCCCTGCGCCGCCATAAACCGCATCCTTGCCCTGGCCGCCGTATACGCCGTCGATGCCCGACTGCCCTCGCAGGACGTCGTTGCCTTTTTCGCCTTCCATGTTGTCAGACCCCGAGCCGCCGAACATCTTGTCCCTGCCGCCACTGCCGAACATGATTTCGTCGCCCGCGCCGCCATAAATCTTGTCATTGCCGCGCCCTCCGTCCATCATGTCCGACCCGCCGCCACCGCGCAGAATGTCATTGCCGTTGTCCCCGAACAGGAAATCTATGCCCTTGCCGGTGACGATCGTGTCGTCCCCGGCATAGCCATGCACCGTGTCCTGCTTGTTGCCGCCAATCAGGTGATCGTCAAAGGCTGTGCCCTGAATGAACGTGTCATGTTTCAGCGGGGCCGAGAATATCAGTGAATCGTCCATCGTCAGTTGCAATGGTGCATCCAGCGCCCGGATCGTGATCGGGTCGATCGACAGGAAATTGACCAGCGGGTTGATGCTTTGCCTGGTTTCGACCTTGTTCAGCGCGTCAAGGAAATCTGACGCGGCCCAGCTGATATCGCTGATTTCGGCCGCTGTTGCCCCCAGTTCGATGAACTTGATCCCGGTAATTGTGCCTTTGGAAAAGCTGCCACTCAGGCTAAATCCCAGACCGGTGCCCGTCACCTCTATTTTCGCTGTGCCCAGAGCCGTGGGGTGGCCAAAAGTGATCTGGGTCGCGGTGGTACCCAGCTCTACCCGTTGCGACACGGTCCTGAGGTTGGCGTCGAAATAGAAATCAGTGATGACGCTGCTGACGGCGCCGGAAAAATCTATAATCATTAAAACATTCCGTTTCGTTTTGGTTGTTTCCCCGTGCCATCACAGACGGTATTGAACATTGCGTCAAATAGCGACGGCTAGGCTGGCGGGCCATGCTGGCAAGGTCGGTGGCAAAAATATATTCAGGTTAATCTGGCCTTAGAATTAGCAAACATGGCCAAATAAGTAAAGTACGCGCAATCGGCGCTTGGCCAATGTCGGGCGGGCTGATCTAGTGTGCGCCAAATCCCCGGCGTGAAAGACCCTGCCCATGTTCCTGCTAAGTTATGTTGCCCTGATTGTCGCTCTGCTGGTGCTGGGCGGGGCCGTGTGGACCCGGATCCTGACCCGCAAGGCCATGCAATCGGTGCCGCAACTCGGCAAGGTTCAGGCGGTCAGGGGCGGCGCGTTGCATTACATCGACACAGGTGCGCGCGGCGGCGGTGTTATCGTTCTGATCCATGGCCTTGCCGGGCAGTTACAGCATTACACCTATGGCGTGGTGGACCTTCTTGGCGATGACTTCCGGGTGATTGCGCTGGACCGCCCCGGTTGCGGGTATTCGCAGGTGGACGCGGGCGGGGGCGCGTCGCTGGGGCTACAGGCGCGGATGATTGATGATTTGCTGGGGCATCTCGGCGTGCAAAAGGCGGTGATCGTCGGCCACTCGCTGGGCGGGGCCGTGGCGCTGCGCATGGCGCTGGATCGACCGGGCCGGGTGGCCGGGCTGGCGCTGCTTAGTCCGCTGGCCAATGTTCTGACGCAGACGCCCGACACGCTTAAGGGTTTGCAGATTTCGACCATGTGGCTGCGCCGTTTGCTGGCCGAGACTCTGGCGGTACCGATGGCCCGATTGGCCACCGCCAAGGTGCTGACGCAGGTGTTCGACCCCGAGATTTGCCCGGATGATTTCATGCGGCGCGCCGGGGGTATTCTGGGGTTGCGGCCCAAGGCCTTCCTGACCACCTCCGCCGACATGGCAACGGTTCAGCGCGATATGCCCGCCCAGACCGCACGCTATCAGGATGAATTGACCGTGCCCGGCGCGATCCTGTTCGGAGACAAGGATTCCACCCTGTCGCCGGCGCAACACGGGGCCGGTATGGAGGTCTACGGTCTAAGCTGTGAGATCCTGCCGGGGCGCGGTCACATGATCCCGATCACCGCCCCCGAGGATTGCGCAGAGTTCATCAGCAAGACCGCCCGCAAGCTGCTTTAGCCGCCCTGATAGCTCGCCAGATTGAGGCGTGGGTCATCCAGCTCCAGCGGGAATTTGCGCGGGGCCAGCCCGGCCTGAAACCAGTTGACGAAGGAATAGATCGAATAAACCGGCAGCCCGGTCAGTTTTCGCACGTCCGCCGCGTAGGGTACCATGTTTGTACATTCCAGAACAATCGCGCCAATACCTTTGTACAAAGTGACCAATTCGGCGGCAGCGTCGAGAATGTCCAGCCGGCACGCCTCGAAATCAAGGCTTTCATGATCGTCGAGAATCCCAGTGGTAAAAGCCCGCCCACCATCGGTGCCGACGATCACCGTATCCCTTGGCGCACCCGCGGCCGCCAGATGATCCGGCGTCAGCGTCGCCTTGGAAATGGTCAGCACGCCAACCCGTTTGCCCGGCGGCAACAGCGCCTGCACCATGGGGATCTGCATCAATGACGAGGTCGCAACCGGCACCCCCAGCGCGTCCTTGACCTGATCCTGTATCAGCGCCAGAAACCCGCAATTGGTGGTGATCCCGTCGCACCCCGCCTGCACAAGTTCCCGCCCCGCCGCCACAAACCGGTCCAGCAACACGCGCGGGTCCTGGCGCACGACAATCTCTGTCGTGGCCCCCGGCACCACCTTGTATTGCACCGGAAAGGGCCATGTCGCGGCATTGCCGATATCGCCGTAAATGCGTGGAAACCGGGTTTCCAGCATCAAGATACCGACGCTTGCGCCAAACACTGTTTTGCCGCCAAATTGTTGATTCATAACACTTCTCTCGACAGGTCTTCGGGGACGTAGATTTGCGAATAGGCGATGCGCACGGCTTCGGTGGCTTCTTCCCAGCGCCGTTCGATATGCGCGCGCATGGTGGCGGTGGCGGCATCCGCATCGCGCGCCACCAGCGCATCCAGAATGCGACGATGCGCGGTCAGGCTAAGTTCGGGCGCTTGGGGCGGCGGGGCGGATTGCATGGTTTTCAGCCCGATTGAACGCACATAACGAATGCGCCCGTTGAGGTTTTCGAGCAGCCGCAACAGTTCGTCATTCTGCGACAGGCGGGCGATATAGAGGTGGAAATCTTCGTCCGCCAGCACCAGTTCGCTAACCTCTGCCCCTTGCGAATACGCAGGTTCGGTCTGGTTCAGATACGCGCGAAACACCGCCAATTCGCCGTCGGTGGCGCGCAGACAGGCCAGCCGGACCGCCTCGACTTCGATCGCAACGCGGGTCTCGTAAAGGTCCATGATACGCTTGGGATCAAGCGCGCGGCAGAAGAATCCCTTGCCGGTCTGAAAGGTCAGATAGCCTTCGGCGACCAGCCGGTTCAGCGCTTCGCGCAAGGGCGTGCGTGAGGCCCCAAGGTCCTTGGACAGTGCGCTTTCATTGATCCGCGCGCCCGGCTTCAGCTCAAACGTTATGGCCATCTCGCGGGCTTTTTCGATGATCCGGTCTACGTTCGAAGTCTTTTGCATTTGCGGCGCGCCTCGCTAGGGTGTGGTTGAATGTAAAAGCCCGTTGACTTGTGCGCAAGGCTGAATTTAGAACTGTATACAGTTACGAATACGATTCCACACAAGGTGGTTCCCGGGGGGCAAACGTGAGCAACGAAATGAACGGCGCCGAGGCAATGGTGCGCATGTTAGAGGCGCAGGGCGTGCGGCACATCTTTGGCTTGTGCGGCGACACCACGCTGCCGTTCTACGATGCAATGTTGCGGCTTGACCACGATATGCGCCACGTTCTGGTGCGCGACGAACGCTGCGCCACCTATATGGCGGACGCCTATTCCCGCGTCACCGGACGGCCGGGCGTGTGCGAAGGACCGTCGGGCGGCGGGGCGACCTACATCCTGCCGGGGCTGATCGAGGCCTCGGAAAGTTCCTATGCGGTGCTGGGCATTACCACGGATATCTCGGTGGCGTCCTATGGCAAATACCCCCTGACCGAAGTGGACCAAGAGGCGCTGATGCGGCCGCTGACCAAGTGGAACACGGTGATCAAGCGCGCCGATCACATCCCGCGCATGGTGCGATCGGCGTTCCGGGCCATGACCACCGGGCGGTCGGGTGCCGCGCATCTGGGGCTGCCCTACGACATTCAATATGACCCGGTTGACCCCGCCGACATCTGGGCCGATCCCCAGCTTTGTTCGTATCCGGCCTATCCCCAAGCCCCCGCACCCGGCGCGGCAGAGGCCGCAGTAGAGGCGATCCTATCTGCGAAAAACCCACTCATCGTCTGCGGTGGGGGCGTGGTGATCGCCGGGGCGATGGATGAACTGGACCGCCTTGCCACACGGCTGGACATCCCGGTTGCTACGTCGATTTCAGGGCAGGGGTCGCTGGCCGAAGTCCACCCCAATTGCGTCGGTGTGGTCGGCTCAAACGGCGGCACGGACGAGACATGGGAACAGATGCAGGGCGCCGATCTGGTAGTGTTCATGGGCGCGCGCGCCGGGTCCACCACCACCTCGCGATGGGAGGCCCCAACCCAAGCCACCCGCATCGTGCATTTCGACAATGACCCCATGGTGATCGGGGCTAATTACCGCACAGAGGTCGGCGTCGTCGGCGATTTGCGGCTGGCGCTGGCGCAGGTCAACGCGGTGCTGGACCGGCGCGATCAGGGCAATGATACCTTTGGCGGGGCTGCGGCCATCGCCGATCTGAAGGCCAGAAAATTCGCGGAATTCGCGCGGTATGCGCAAAGTGACAAGGCCCCGATCCGGCCTGAACGAGTGATTCAGGCGTTGATGGATACCTTGCCGCCGGACGCCACCATCGTGTCTGATCCCGGCACCAGTTGCCCCTACTTCTCGGCCTATTACCAACTGCCGCAGGCCGGGCGCCACTTTATCACCAACCGCGCGCATGGGGCGTTGGGCTATTCATTGTCGGCCTCATTGGGCGCGTGGTTTGGCCGCCCCACAAGCAAGGTCGTGGCGCTGATGGGCGACGGATCATTCGGGTTCACCTGCGGAGAGCTTGAGACCGTGACCCGTTGCAAGGCCCCCATTACTTTCATCGTGTTCTCAAACGCCAATTTTGGCTGGATTCGCGCCAGTCAACATGCGGACAAGGACGGGCGCTATTACAACGTTGATTTCAACCGGACCGATCATGCGGCGATTGCCGCGGCTTACGGGGTGAAATCGTGGCGGGTGGAAAACCCGGGTGATCTGGAAAAGGTGTTGCGCGAGGCGATTGACCATGACGGCCCGACCCTGATCGACGTGGTGTGCCAAAATTTGGAAGAAACCAACGCGCCTGTGCGCCGCTGGATGGGATAGGACGCGAGATGGAACAACGCCAGACAATCGTAGTTATCGGTGCCGGTATCGTCGGCATGTCCACCGCCATATGGCTGCAACGCGCCGGGCAAAACGTCATTATCGTCGAGCGTGGTGAACCGGGCCACGACAAGGGCACGTCTTATGGCAATGGCGGTACTATCGTGCCCAGTGGCGTGGTACCGGTCACCGGGCCGGGGATGATCGCCAAGGCCCCCAAGATGCTGTTGGACCCGAATTTTCCGCTGTTCCTGCGCTGGGGGTATTTGCCTAAGCTATTGCCATGGCTGATGAAATACCTCTCAAACGCCAACGAAAATGACACCCGCCGTATCGCCAAGGGGCTAGAGATTATCGTCGGCGACGCGGTCGAACAGCACAAGGCGCTGGCCAAGGGCACCACGGCCGAGGGCTGGATCACCGACAGCGATTATTGCTTTGCCTACCCGGATCGCGCCGCCTTTGAGGCGGATGCGTTCATCTGGGAGCTGCGCCGGGATGCCGGCCAAGTGCCCGCGTTGATCGAAGGCGACGCGGTGCGCGATTATGAACCCAGCATGGGGGCGTCGGTGAACCTGTTGGCGGTGATGAAAAACCACGCCTTTGTGCGCGCGCCGGGGCGTTATGTGGCGGCCCTGGCCGAGGTGTTCCGGGCCGAGGGTGGCGAAATACGCCGCGCCGAGGTGCGCGATGTGGACCTGACCAAGGGCCGGATCAGCGCGGTTATCACCGATCAGGGGCGGATTGATTGCGACGCGGCTGTTCTCGCCACCGGGGTCTGGTCGAAACCACTGGCGCAGAAACTGGGCGTCACCGTGCCGTTGGAGTCTGAACGTGGCTATCATATCGTCTTTAAAGACCCGTCGATGACGCTGAACGCGACCTACATGATGACCGGCGGCAAGTTCGTCGTCACCCCGATGGAGGCCGGTATCCGCTGCGCCGGCGTGGTGGAATTCGGCGGGCTGGACGCGCCAGCCTCGCGCGCGCCGCTGGCCTTGCTGCGCAAGCAGGTGGCGCAGTATTTTCCGACGCTGGAATATTCCGGCACCGAGGAATGGATGGGCCACCGCCCGGCGCCTTCGGACAGCCTGCCGGTGATTGGCGAGTTGGCCGGGTCAGGGGTGTTTGCCGGATTTGGTCATCATCACATAGGCTTGACCGGCGGCGCAAAAACGGGTCGAGTGATCGCCGACCTTATCACCAAAAAAGGGTCCAATATCGACCTTGCGGCGTTTGATCCGCAGCGATTCAACTGAAGAAACCAACAAACCAACCACAAAACCAATCAGGGAGAAGACAATGACAAAAACAACACTGACAAAGATCGCAACGGGCATATCGCTTAGCGCCAGTCTAGCGATGAGCGCGACCAGCGCCTTTGCCGAGGTCTGGGATCTGCCGATGGCTTATTCCGCCACCAACTTTCATTCCGCCGTCGGTGCCGAGTTCGCAAAATGCGTGACCGAGGGCACCGGTGGGTCACTGGAAATCAAAACCCATCCGGGTGGGTCGCTGTTCGCCGGTGGCGAGATCAAGCGGGCGATTCAGACCGGTCAGGTCAACATCGGCGAGCGTCTGCTGTCGGGTCACCAGAACGAAAACGCGCTGTTTGGCTTTGATTCCGTGCCGTTCCTGGCCACCTCGTTCGAGGATTCGGAAAAGCTGTGGGAGGCCGCCAAAGGGCCGCTGACCGAGGTGCTTGAGGCGCAGAACCTGCACCTGCTGTATTCCGTGCCGTGGCCGTCGCAGGGGCTTTATTTCAAGAAAGAAGTGAACTCGGTTGCGGACATGAAGGGCATCAAGTTCCGGTCCTACAACAGCGCCACCGCGCGTCTGGCCGAACTGGCCGGCATGTTGCCGGTGCAGATCGAAGCGGCGGAAATTTCGCAGGCGTTTGCCACGGGTGTCGCGGAATCGATGATTTCGTCTGGCTCCACCGGCTATGACCGCAAGGTCTGGGAAAGCCTGACGCATTTCTATGACGTGCAGGCCTGGTTGCCGCGCAACTATATGATGGTCAATCTGGAATCCTGGAACGGTCTGGATGCAGGCACCCGGAACGTGATGACCGGGTGTGCCGGCATTGCTGAATATGCTGGTGACTGGCGTTCGATCGAATACGCCGGTTTCACTCTGGCCAAACTGGCGGAAAACGGCATGACCGTTGGCCCGGCCGGTGAGCAGCTTCAGGCCGAACTGAAAGCCTTTGGCGAGATCATGACCAAAGAGTGGCTGGAAAAGACCGGCGACGCGGGTCAGGCGATCATCGACGCCTATAACGCCTCCAAGTAAGGGGCGGCGACATCTCCTCCGGCAGGGTCATGCCGGGGGAAATTCAGACTAAAAGGGGGGCAGGGTGATGAAGGCTGTGCTGATTGGTATGCGGCCCGTGCTGGACCGTTTGTATCTGGCGTCCGGTATCGCGGCGTCACTGTTTCTGATCATGATCCTGCTGTTGATCACCGCGCAGATGGTTGCGCGCTGGTCCGGGGCGATCATCACCGGCGCGCCCGATTACACCGGCTATGCCATGGCGGCGGCGTCGTTTCTGGCCATGCCTTACGCGCTGAACCGGGGCGCACATATCCGGGTCAGTCTGCTGCTGAGCGCCTTGGGTAAGTATCGCCGCTGGGGCGAGATATGGTGCTTTAGCGTCGCCAGCTATCTATCTGTTTTCTTTGCCTAT
>NVQY01000110.1 GCA_002400675.1 Paracoccaceae bacterium
AACCTCACCTCGATGAACGGCGAGCGGCGCCTGCGCCTGTCGGAAAAATACATGGACCCGCCCGGATCGGCCATGCCTGACTGCCTGATCGCCGCTGGCATCGCCCAGAACATGGAGCGCGTTTTGCGCGACATGGGCGATGATGCCTACGCCGATCAGTTCAAGGGCTATGATTGGGAGACCGAAGAAGACGCCTTTATGGACGGCTATAACAAGGGCAACCCGGATGTGACCTATGACCGCTTGCGGGCGATGGGAACCAACGGGGTACAGGAACCGGTCTCGGGGTACGAAAACGGCAAACTGGTGGGCACCGATCGTCTGTACGGGGATGGTAAGTTCACGCGGCACGGTCGCGACGACCAAAAGGCACTGTTTCTTGCCGCCCAATGGCGTGGTTTGCAGGCGCCGGGCAAGGAACAGGAACGTGCCAGCCACAAGTTCTGGATCAACAACGTCCGTGCCAACATATTCTGGCAGAACCAGTTTCTTGATCAGAAGAACGACTTTGTTCAGGACCGGTTCCCTTATCCGTTCATCGAAATGAACCCCGATGACATGGCCGACCTGACCCTGAATCCCGGTGATCTTATCGAGATTCACAACGAGAACGGGGCGACCCAAGGCATGGTCTATCCCACCGAAACCGCAAAGCGCGGGCAGGTGGCGATGGTGTTCGGCTCTCCTGCCGGATCGCAGGGAAATGTGGTGAATCCCGGTGTGAATGAATTGGTTCTGCCGGACTACAAACACACCTGGGGGAACATTCGCAAACTGGCGGATGCGACCCCACGCACGGCGCATGTTTCCTTCAAGTCCAAGGAATACACGGGCTAAGGTTGCACGCATAAGTAACGCGGGCGGCCAATGTGCCGCCCGTATTGCGACCCACGACGCGATCAAGGACATCTTTGGCCGCATATCCGCCAAGCACTCCTGCAAATCACCCGGATCATGCGTTCGGAGCGGCGGCGGCGGGCGGTGGCGGCGGAGGGCCTGACATCTACCTGCCCACCCGCAGAACCCGGACTTGCCGATCACCTTTATCGCCGGGGCGCGACGCCGACCGGGACATCTTTCCCTTTATCATTGATCGCCTGAACACCCCGGTTCCCGCCTATTACAGCGTTTTGCGTTTTACCTGAGGCAACATATCATCAGCACCGCCGAGGCAGGGATTGTGCAAACAATCACGTTCGGTGGGGCTGGTGATTCAAATCAAACGCAAAGCGGTTTAGCGCCTGTCTCTGGCCGGGGGCAAACCGGGCCTGCTCAGGTTTTCTTTTTCAGCAACGCGCCGATCAGCGGAATAATCAGGGTCGACAGGGACCCCAGAGGGTCGCGGCCCAGACATTTTAACCCGTTGGCAATATCGCGGATTTCCTGCGAGGCACCCTCGATGTCACGCTCAAGATCCTCGATGGCCATGTCGCGGACTTCCACGGCGGGGGCGATTTCCCGCTCAACGCTCATCCGGGTGGCGATGAGGGCGATCACCCCGGCAAGCGCGATGTTAAGCGCGGACAGGATGGCGGCGGCACCGGCCGGGGACATGCGCGCCTGCAAGACAAAGAACAGCGACACATTCAACAGGACCAGCCCGATCAGCGCGGCAACGCCGGCCAGCACGCCAAGGGTTATCTGGGTCTGGAAAACCGCAAGGCTGCGCCGGGCGATCAGGCGTTCGGTGCGGTAGATTATCGTCAGGTTACGGCTGAAATGATTCACGATGGTCTCCTATCTGAAGCTGCGCCCGATGATGAACCCAAGGGCAAGGGCAGCGGCAAGCACCACCAGTGGTTTGTCTTTTTGCAACGCACCCAACTCTTCCAGCAGGTTTTCCCGCAAGGCGTCAAGCGTATCGGTGTTCAGGCCGTGTTCATCCATAAGCCCGCGCAAATCGGCGACTTCTGTAGGTTTGGCGGGTTTGTCAGGCACGGCGGGTTCGTCACGCCGCTTCAACTCGCTTTTCAGCTGCGCCAGTTCCGCTTCCAGTTCTGCTTTGGTTACCATTATATCTTGTCCCTCTGAGTTTTTGGGCCCTCGGTGGACGGCTGACCTGCGGGGGCCAAAGGCAGGGCAGGCTCTGGTTCCGGCAGCCTGCCATCCCCGGAAATCAGAATCGCCAAAGGTCTGGTTTCGGGCAGGTGGGAAAGGATGATCAACACACAGACCGTAATCGGCACGCTAAGCAACGCGCCGGGGATGCCCCATACGGTGGTCCAGAATGTCAGCGCCAGAATCACCATTAATGGCGACAGGTTCAGGGATTTCCCGGCAATGGATGGCTCTAGTATATTGCCCACCACAAACTGGATCGCCCCGCATCCCAGCAGGATGATCAGGAACGGGGTCATTGTGTCGAACTGCACCAGCGCCACAACCGCCGGGATCAGCACGGCGATCGCCGAGCCGATGGTGGGGATAAAGTTCAGGGCAAAGGCCAGAACCGCCCAGGTCTCGGCAAAATCCAGTCCGATGGGTTTCATCACCGCATAGCTAAGACTGCCGGTCAACAGGCTGACGGCGGTCTTGATCCCCACATACCGGCGAAGCCCCTTGGTGATTGACCGCAACACCCGGCTGAATTCCTGCGCCGCCCCGGGCGATGACGCGGCAAGGGCGATCTTTGCCCGCATCGGGCCGCGTTCGGCCATCATGAACGGAATATAAAGCAGCACCAGAACAATGCTCGACAGGAACGACCCGGCCCCGCCGACAACCGGCCCAAGTACCTTTGATAGGTCGAGTTTTGCCATCGCCGCGGTTGCCTGGGCGGTTATGTTCTCGCCGGCGAATTGCACCAGTTTCGAAATGATCTGGGCAAAGCGCGCCTGATAGCGGGGGATGGCCGCGACCACGTCCTGTGCCTGACTGGACAGGATCGCCGCAATCACCCCAAGCCCCATCACGACCAGCATCAGCCCAAGCAGTTGCGCCACCCAACGCGGAATTCGCAACCCCCCCGGACGCATCCTGGCGATCCGGTCGATGACCGCCGTCAGCAGCACAAAGATCATCAGCGCCATCGCCAGCGGCACCAGAAACCCGGCCCCGTAATGCAACCCCAAAAGCACAACCAGCAGGACCACCAGCAGATTGTGCCAGAACGCGAGCGACCCATAGCGCCCACCCTTATGCGTCGGCGGCCCCGGTTCGGGCGGCGTGGTATCATGGTTCGTGCGCTCGCTCATGCGCGCAGCTTTCTTTGGTTGGCCATCAGGTCTGTCATTTCCGCCATCTTTCCGCTTGGGCGCAATGGTCGTAGCCCCGGCAAGGTGTCGGGGCAGGTCCATTTTGGTCATACGCCAAACCGGGGTCAGGTCAATGCCCACCTTGGCAATGGCAATCGCCGCCCGGTCCCCGTGGTGGGCTATGTGGCGCGCTGTCTCGTGCGTGAACCGAGTGGCAAAACCGGCGATAATCCGCGGGCAATCCAACCGCACGACAAAGAATTCGACTTCGCCCAACGCTGCCCCTAAAGGTGTCCAACAGATAAACAGGCGAAAGCTGTCAATTAAGGAGAAGCCGATGAATACTTTGAAATCAATTACTTGCGGGCTTGCAATCATGGGCCTGACCGCATCCGGGGCAATGGCCGGCGAAGGCGCAGCACAGCTTCCGGGCAGCGCCGGTTTCACCAAATATGGCGAAGTCGAAGGCTGGACCGTTTATGTGGACACCGAACGCGGTTCCTGCCTGATCGAACGGGTCGACGAGAACGAAAACATCGTTCAGATGGGGCTGACCAAAGACAAAGCCTTTGGCTATCTCGGGGTGTTCTCCAAGGGTGATACCGGCGTGCGCAAAGGCTCGCAGGACGATATCTATCTGGACATCGACGGCGTTCTGTTCAAATCGCAAGCCACCGGCATGAAGGGCAACATCACCGAAGGATATTCGGGCGGCTATATTCTGGCCAACAACCCGGTGTTCATTGATGCGATCAAGACCAAATATGTCATGAACGTCTTTCCCCGTCAGGTCGCGGCGTTTTCGGTTGACCTGAAAGGCACCTACAAGGCCATGGATATGGCCCGCAAGTGCAATCAGGAACAGGGCTGACCCCACCGGATCCCCAAGGACGACCCCCGGTCTGACCTCTTGCGTCCGACCGGGGGCCGCCCGCCTAGCCGCTCTTTCACCCCGCCTTAACCACTTGGCCGGAAGGATTGCGCCATGTCAGGTCGCTACCCCGAAATCTATGTCCTGCGCCACGGCCAGACCGTCTGGAACCTTGAAAAGCGGTTTCAGGGCAGCGGCAATTCCCCGCTGACCGTTCTGGGGCGGCGTCAGGCGGCCATGCAGGGCGCTATCCTGCACGGGCAGGGGGTCGTGGCGCGCGGCCTGCCGGTTCTGGCCAGCCCGCAGGGGCGCGCGCAGCAGACTGCCGATATCGTCGTGGCCCGGCTGGGTTGCACCCATAAGTCGGACGCCCGTCTTGCCGAGTTAAAGCAAGGCGCGTGGGAAGGTCTGCATGAACACGAAATCAAGGCGCGCTGGCCGGAAATCCACGCAAAGCGCGGCAACGACATCCAGTGGTATTTCGACAATCCAACAGCCGAAAGTTTTGCTAGCCTGCACGCGCGCGCGGGTGAATTTCTGACCTCACTGCGCGGCCCTGCGGTGATTGTCACCCACGGCATCACCTCGCACATTCTGCGCGGCATCTGGCTGGGGCTTGATCTGAAGGCAAGTGCCGCTTTGCCCGGTGGGCAGGGCTGTGTTTACCATCTGCGCGACGCCACACAGCGCAAGCTGGAACATTAGATCACAGGGGCGGCAAAGTATTTTCGATTTTGGCGTCGGAACCGCTTGACGCCTCTCGCACACGCCCATAGAACGCCCGGACAACTCGCCGATTGGTGAAGTTGGAAAGTGCGCGGTTGTAGCTCAGTTGGTTAGAGTACCGGCCTGTCACGCCGGGGGTCGCGGGTTCGAGTCCCGTCAACCGCGCCACTTTTCCCCCAAGTCCGAAATCACAAGATCGCCAATATGGTGCGTCGCCCGCTTATGGCCGGTGGCGATTGCCGTTCAGCCCAGCGACAACACCGTTACAGCCGTGGCGAACACCACCAGAAAAATACTCAGCGATACCACCGCCAATGTGCGCCCAACGCGGCGGTTGGGGTCGGAAACCTTCAGACGCAGTTCGGCGGCGGTTTCGGGATAGGCCAGAGCGGTCGAATTTGACCCGCTCCAGACATGCCGGTTTTGCCAGTGGCGCACTTCGGCGGCGTTCCAACGGTGAAAGGCAAACAGGATCGCAATGATGATCACCATCGAGGACGGCACCCAGATGGTATAGCCGCCAATGGTTTCATCCGTCAGCGCCGCCATGCCCCATAGCCGGTCGGGTTGGTCATACCCGGTATAGATCACCCGTTCCTTCAGGGTGGTCAGCGATCCCAGCAGGATATTGGACAGGATCACCCCGATCAACGACAACACCCGCAGCCCGTGGGTGCCCGCATCCGGCACCCCCTGACCGTTCAGCACCACCGAAAAGAACAGAACCCCCGACGCGCCCATACCCAGATGCGCGACAAACGTCAGACCCGGACTGCTTAGAGAGGCATTATGCAGCGCCGGGAATTGCCACAGATAAAACCAGCCGATCAGCATGATAAACGCCACCGGCAACCGGGTTGCCAGATGGGCAATCGCGCGGGGCGCGGGGCGCGCGCCAAGATCACCCAAGGCCCGGCGTGCAGGCCGGGGCAGGGCAGCGCGTAGCACCGGCCAGGGCCGCGCCAACACAAACACCAGCGGCGCGACCAGTCGCAGCCCAAGATGCTGCACCTGATGGAACACAAACAACCGCTGCCCCGCGTGGGTCAGCGTGGTCACAGCCACCGCCAGCCAGATCAGCAGCGCCAGCGCAAACAGCACAGGGCGCTCGCCGCCGATGCGTTCGCCAATCAGCCGGGGTCGGGCCATGCCACGCCGATACATCAGCGCCAGCGCTATCAGTCCGGCGATCAGACCTGCCGAGTATCCGTCACTAAAAAAGCCGGACAGGTTCACGCGCCGTCCACCCCGTAACCGCCCGCCAGATCAGTTGCCCGGATAAGAGGCAAACACCGATTGCCCCCCATCCCCGGCCACCAGAACCACATCATAGGCGTCGCGTTCGTCGCCATATTCCATCCCCGGTGACCCCATGGGCATCCCGGGCGTGGCGATGCCAACCGCATCGGGGCGCTCGGCCAGCAGGCGCAGGATGTCACTGGCGGGCACATGACCCTCGACGGTGTAGCCCGCGACCGAGGCCGTGTGGCAGGCCCAGACCGCCTGCGGCAGGCCCGCATCCACCTTGGCCGATTGCAGGGCCTCTCCGGTGACATTGCGCACCTCGACGGCAAAACCCGCCGCCTGCATCCGTGCGATCCAGCCACCGCAACAGCCACAGCTTGCCTGTTTGAGGACGCTCATCACCGGCGGCGTGGTTTGCGCCGGTGCCACCGATGCGGCACCGATCACCAGTGCCGCGCTTAGCCAGACATTCTTTAGCATTTGCCATAATCCCTTGGTTTCCACCGGCGCGCAACGCAACCGGGCAGCCGGTAGCCTGCAACCTCTAGCGACGTTAGGGTCAAGCCCGCAAAGCCCCGTGCGCCCAAATGCCGCGCAGCATTGTCAGAGAGCGGTGCCTGATTGCGACTGCCGCGCGGTTAGCTGGACCGTTTGCGCCGTCTGCGCCCGCTTGCGCCCACCTCGCCCCCGGCGTTGAACGACGGGTTGGGCAGGGTCAGCACCTGCGCCAGATTGGGGAACGGGTCGGTTTTGTGCGGAATGGCGTTGGCGGCGACAAAATGGTCCTGAAACTTGGGGGCGATGGCAGTTTCCACTTTGGTGATGTCGCGCACCATCTGTTCGACCTCGGCCCGCGCGTGCGTGCTGCACAGGGCAATGCGCGCGCCGGTGCCGGCGGCGTTGCCAGCGGACGTTACCTTGGCCAGCGGTGCGTCGGGGATCATGCCCAGAACCATCGCGTGCTTGGTCGAAATATGCGCGCCAAACGCCCCGGCCAGCACCACGCGGTCGACCTTGTCCACGCCCATTTCATCCATCAACAACCGCGCCCCGGCRTAAAGCGCCGATTTGGCCAGCTGGATGGCGCGAATGTCGCCTTGGGTCACGGTGATCTTTGGCCCGCCCTGCGCGCTGGCGTCGTGGATCAGATACGAGTGCGTGCGCCCCTCTGGCARCATCCGCGCRGTTCCGGTCTGTTCAGCCGATCCCAAAAGGCCCGACGAATCAAGCAGGCCGGCCATGCGCAATTCGGCCACCGCCTCGATAATACCAGAGCCGCAGATGCCGGTRATRCCGGARYTGGCGATSACYTYSTCRAASCCKGGYTSRTCYGACCAYAGSTCSGAGCCGATRACCTGAAAACGSGGTTCCTTGGTGGYWGGGTCRATSKYRAYMYGTTCAATYGCGCCGGGGGCSGCGCGTTGSCCRGAMSWGATYTGYGCGCCTTCAAAMGCRGGWCCMGTGGGCGAKGARCAGGCCAGAACSYGGGTKKTRTTGCCMAGCAGGATTTCAGCGTTGGTGCCAACATCCACAATCAACGCGAGGTCTTGCGATTTGTAGGGTTCCTCTGACAGGGCAACTGCCGCGGCGTCGGCACCTACATGGCCCGCGATACAGGGCAGGATGTAGACCCGTGCAGAACGGTTGATCACATCCATATCCAGCGCAGACGCTTTCAGCGACAGTGAATTTGATGTCGCAAGTGCAAACGGCGCTTGCCCAAGTTCCACCGGATCAATCCCCAGTAGCAAATGATGCATCACCGGATTGCAGACAAAAACGCATTCCATGATCTGTTTGGGGTCAATTTCGGCATCCTCGGCAATAGTCCGGGCCAATTCATTGATTGCGTTACGCACTTCCGAGGTCATTTCCTTATCGCCGCCGGG
>NVQY01000111.1 GCA_002400675.1 Paracoccaceae bacterium
GAGGCCGCCAAGGCCGCCGCCCCGGTGTTCCTGTGCCCGCCCCCCGGTGACGTTCTGTGGGATGAATACATGAAACCGCTGGGCATCACCGCGCCCGATCTGGCGCGCAATATCGGCGTTCTCGAAGGGCGGGTGAACGACCTGTTATCAGGCGATACGGTGGTTGGGGTGGAACTGTCGCTGCGGTTGGCGCGTTATTTCAGCACGGCGGCGGATTTCTGGGTGCATCTACAGCTGGAGCATGATCTGGAACGCGCGCGCCACAAGCTGGGCGATCAGATCCGCCGCGAGATTTCGCCGCGTATTTCGGCCAAATAGCCGCCTTGCCAAAAGGTTAAGAATTTGCTGAAAATTAGGGGGTCCTGACCCAAAGTTCCCGCCCCAAATCCTTTGTCGGATTGGGGCGGGTCTTGTGGCTTGGGTGTCGTCAGTTCGCGGCCAGAAATTTGAGAACGGCCGCGTTGAACGTGGCCGGATCCTGCCACATGGCAAAATGGCTAAGCCCCGGCAGGATGATCAGGTCCGATCCCGGAATCATCGCCGCCATCTGTTTGGTGTGGGCGATGTCGATAGCCTCGTCGTGATCCCCATCGGCGACGGCAACCGGAACCGGAATCGCGCCCAGCTGTTCGGGGGTAAAGTTGGGCTGTTCGGCCCACATGTTCACCAATTCGCCAACAAAGGCGTCAAATCCGTCGGGCGTTTTCGACAGCTTGGTGTAGTATTCAGCCGACAGGCCCACATAGGCCCCGAAGGTTTCGTTGGTGTCCACCGAAGCCTTGATCCCGGACGGGTTGAAATTGGCCCCAAAGGCAAACAGGCTGGTCAGGCGGTCGGGGTTGTTGATGGCGATGTCCAGCCCGATGTTGCCGCCGTCGCTCCAGCCGACGATTGGTGCCTTGGCGATGCCCATCGCATCCATCACCCCCAGAACGTCCGAGGCCATCAGGCTRTARCTATAGGGCTGGCCGTTGTTGGTGGACCGCCCGTGGCCGCGGCTGGCAATGGTGATCACCTTGTGATCCTTGGCAAATGCATCAATCTGCCCGCCCCAGTAATCGGTATTCCCCAGCCCGCCGTGCAACAGGATCAAAGGGTCGCCGGTGCCGTAGGTGGCGAAATATATCTGCGCGCCGTTCACATTGGCATAGCCGGATGTGGTCGCCTCGGGGGTGGGTAGCGGCGCGGACAGGGTTTCCCACAACTCTTGCGCGCTGGCCGGTGGCAGGGCGGTGACCGCAACCACGGCAAGGGCCATGAATGTCTTTAATGTCCCGGTAAGTCTCATCGTCATTTCCTCTCTGATTTCGTCAGGCCGGGGCCGGTCAGGACAAGGCGTTGACTGACCCCCGGCAAAGTCGCAGACTTGCTGCGCAGGGAAATTCTAGCACCGGTCGGATAAACCGCGTTATCCGGTTTGCGCAGGTTGCCCCGGGTCATAGAAAGAGAAACCGATGCAATCGGCTGCTGACAGCGCGCCAACATCCGGTCTGGTTCGCCAGTCCTTTGAGGACATTGACCAACAGGCGCAATGCCTGACCGGCTACGACCAGAAGTATCAGCAACTTAGCCGGGGCCAGTTCAACGGGCAGTTTTCCACGCTGTTGCTGGGCGCGGAACTGGGGCTGTATTTCGAAAATCTGAACCAGTTGCTGGATCAGGCCGGGTCGATCCCGCAGGATCAGTATTCGGTGATATTTCTGATGAACAAGGATCAGCCCTGCAAGCTGAACGGGCGGGACTTTTCGGCGGATGACCTGTTTTTTGGCCGCCCCGGAGCCAGCTTTCAGACGTTGGGCCGGCCGGGGACGCATTTCTGCGTGGTCAGCTTTGCCCGTGAATACCTGGACCCGCTGATGGGTGCGACCCAAGGCGATGCCCACGCCGGGTTTGATGCCCATCTTCAGGACGCCGTAAAGACCAACCCCGCGTTTGCCCGCCAGTTGCGCGCTATGGTCGAAGGCACGGTTGCGTCGTTTGAACAAGCCCCGGCCATCGCGCCGGGATCACGGCGCATTCCGGCAATCCGCGCCGCTTTTGTTGACATGATTGCGGGGTTTTCCGCGGCTGATCCGGCCAACCCGTTGGGACGACGACCGACCAATCAGAACGCTGTGCGCATGGCGCGCGACTATATCCACGCGCACGCGCAGGACGACATTTCGGTGGCCGATATCTGTGCCCATGTGGGCGTCAGCCGGCGCACTCTGGAGGCCAGTTTTCAGACCTGTCTTGAGCAATCGCCGGGCATGTATCTGCGCCTTGTGCGGCTGAACGAAATCCGCCGGGCGCTGCAATCTTCGCGCAACAATCAGCGCTCGATCGGCGATATCGCCGCCGAATGGGGGGTCTGGCACCTTAGCCGGCTTGCGCAATATTACAGCCTTCAGTTCGGCGAGTTACCGTCGCAAACCCGGGAAAACCAACTGGTCCGATAGCCGCCTGCCGCAGGCTTTAAAGCCCGGCCACCCCGCGCAACGTAAGGTCACTGACCAATCGGGCATAGTCGTCACGCGCCTGCGATCCGGCGCCAGAGTTCCACATATAATACCAGTTCAGCATGCCAAACACCGACATGGTGGTCGCGCGCAGCTTGCCTGTGTCATCGTCAAACACCTGCGGCGCAATCGCCCGGATGGTATCACTTAGGCAGGTCACCATGTCGCGCTGATAGCCGCGCAACAGCTTTTGCTGTTCGGGAGGCAGCGCCGACATGCCGCTGATCTGCACCTGATGTTCGTGATCGGCGCCTTGGTAGGCCAGCAATATCTCGCACACCGTGCGTTGCAACCGCTGTTCCGGCGTCAGCCCGGCCACGTCTATGCCGATAACCCGGTCGCGCAGATTGCGCAGGTAACTGTCGAGAATGTCGAACAGGATCGCGTCCTTGCCGTCGTAATAGTGATAGATATTGGCCTTGGAGATCCCGCATTCGCGCGCCAATTGCGTCATCGACGCGCGGTCAAACCCCTCGGTGGCAAACACCTTGGCGGCCGCCTTGAGGATTTGCGCGCGTTTGTGATCGTGGTCCTTGGCGATGGTGCGGGCCATATCGACCTATCCCTTGTCGCGGCTGTCGATCACCCGCACGGCCTTGCCTTGCGAGCGGGGCACGTCGCCGGGATCACCGACGATGACTTCGGTGGAGACACCGATCATGTCCTTGATCCGCTTGGTCAGCATCCGTTCGGCCGCCGCCTTGCTGGCCTCGCCGGTGGCGGTTGGCGTCACTTCGACAAACACCCGCATCGCGTCCATGCGCCCGGATTTATACAGCTCGATCTGGAAATACGGCGCAAGCCCGCCGGTGGCCATCACCTGTTCCTCGACCTGCGTGGGGAACACGTTGACGCCGCGCAGGATGATCATGTCATCCGAGCGCCCGGTGATCTTTTCCATCCGCCGCATTGAGCGCGCAGACCCCGGCAACAACCGCGTCAGGTCGCGGGTGCGATAGCGGATCATCGGCAGGCCTTCCTTGGTCAGGGTGGTGAACACCAGTTCCCCCGGTTCGCCGTCCGGGACGACTTCGCCGGTTTCGGGGTTGATGATTTCGGGATAGAAATGATCCTCCCAGATGTGCAGCCCGTCCTTGGTTTCCACACATTCATTGGCCACGCCCGGTCCCATGATTTCGGAAAGTCCGTAGATATCAACGGCGTGCATGTCGAATGCCGCTTCGACCTCAAGGCGCATGGCGTTGGTCCATGGCTCGGCCCCAAAGATGCCGACCGATAGCGACGACTCGCGCGGGTCTAGCCCCTGCTTGTGGAACGCCTCAAGGATATTCAGCATATAGGATGGTGTGACCATGATCCCATCGGGGCGGAAATCGTTGATCAACCCGACCTGCTTTTCGGTCTGGCCGCCGCCCATGGGGATCACGGTCGCGCCGAGGCGCTCGATGCCGTAATGCGCACCCAAGCCGCCGGTGAACAGCCCGTAGCCATAGGCGTTATGCACCATGTCGCCCTTGCGCAGGCCCGAGGCGCGCAAAGACCGTGCGCCCAGATCGGCCCAGATGTCGATGTCGCCCTTGGTATAGCCGACCACGGTCGCCTTGCCGGTGGTGCCGCTTGAGGCGTGGATGCGGATGATCTCGGAACGCGGCACGGCGAACAGGCCAAACGGATAATGGTCGCGCAGGTCGTTCTTGTAGGTGAACGGGAATTTGGCCAGATCGGCCAGCGATTTCAGGTCATCGGGATGCACCCCGGCGTCGTCAAAGCGTTTCTTATACATCGCCACATTGTCATAGGCATGGCGCAGCGACCACTTTAGCCGCTTTAGCTGAAGCGCCTGAATCTCGTCCAGCGAGGCGATTTCGATCGGGTCCAGATCGGCGGGATTTGGGGTCAGGTCCTTCATGGGGTTTCTCCGGTATTTTCGTCAAATAGCTGGCCGCGGATGGCGCGCGACATGCCGCGGAATTCGGCGATGACAACAGCGTCCTGATTGGTCACCTTCACGTCGTAGATGCCGCTGCGCCCGACCAGCGACACCTCGGTCGCGGTGGCGGTCAGGCGGTCGCCCAACTGGCCGGGGGCGAGATAGCTGATCTGGTTGTTATAGGCCACGGTGGACTGGTTGCGGCTGTTGCAGGCAAAGGCGAATGTGGTGTCGGCCAGCAAATAAGTGATGCCGCCGTGGCAGATGCCGTGGCCGTTGCAATGATGTTCCTTCACCTCCAGCGCCATCGTCGCGCGCCCTTCACCCACCGACACCGGGTCGATGCCGATCCAGGGCGAGGCCTTGTCCGAGGCCATCATCGCCGCCGCAACCCGGTCGGCGCGTTGCTGGGGCGTCATGGTTTGCGGCCTGTGAATTTTGGTGCGCGCTTGGCCAGAAAGGCGGCGACCCCTTCGGCGTAATCCGGGCTTTCGCCACAGGTTTTCTGATACTGCGCCTCAAGGTCCAGTTGTTGATCCATGGTGTTGGTGGCGGCGGCCTGTATCGCCATTTTCGTCAGGCCCAGCCCAAGCGTCGGCCCATCGGCCAGCCCTGCGGTCAGCGCGCGGGCCTCGTCCATCAGCGCCTCGTTTGGGAGTGCCTTCCAGATCAACCCCCATTCGGCGGCCTGCGCCGCACTCAGGGGGGTCGCGGTCAGGGCCAGCGCCTTGGCGCGGGCTTCGCCCAGCAGGTGGGTCAGTGAAAACGAGCCGCCGGCGTCCGGCACCAGACCGACCTTGGCAAAGCTTTGGATGAACTTTGCCCCCTCGGCGGCCAGCACGATATCGCAGGCCAGCGCGATGTTGGCCCCGGCCCCGGCGGCCACACCATTGACGGCGCAGACCACTGGAAATTCGAGGCTGCGGATCAGCCGGATCAGCGGCGCGTACCATGTCAGGATGGTCTTGCTCAGGTCCGGGGGGCCGTCCATTTTCGCCGGATCGCGATCACCCAGATCCTGCCCGGCGCAAAACCCGCGCCCGGCGCCGGTCAGTAGGATGGCGCGGGTGCCGCGGTCGCGTGCGGCCTCTATTTCAGTCCGCAAAGCCGCGTGCATGGCGTCGTTGAACGCGTTCAGCCGCTCTGGCCGGTTCAGGGTTATTTCGCTCCATTTGCCATGATCCTGCGCAAGAATTCCGTCGCTCATTTTGCCCGCCGCTCCTGAATGTGTGTTGCTTCTCATCTTGCATAAACCGACCGGTTGGTCAATAATAAAGCCAGCCACTGAAGCGGGAGAGAGAACATCATGAGCATCCAACAGGTCAACAGTTTCGCCGCCGGTGCATGGGTCGCGCCGGGCGTGGGCGCGCGTGATATTGCCAGCGCCATTACCGGCCATGTGATCGCACGAGCGGGCAATGACGCGCTGGATGTGCAGGCGATGTTGGATCACGCGCGCGATGTGGGCGGTCCGGCGTTAAGGGCGATGACGTTTCATGATCGGGCGCGGATGCTAAAGGGGCTGGCGGCCTGTCTGGGGCAGCACAAAGCGGCGCTGTATGATCTGTCGTTTGATACGGGCGCGACGCAAAGCGATCACGTGGTTGACGTGGATGGCGGCATTGGCACGATGTTTGTGTTTGCCTCCAAGGGGCGGCGCGAAATGCCGGATGGGCATGTGTATGTGGACGGCGAGGTAGAGCAACTTAGCCGTACGGGCAGCTTTCTGGGCCAGCATATCTGCACGCCGATGCAGGGCGTGGCGGTGCATATCAACGCCTTTAACTTTCCGGTCTGGGGGATGCTGGAAAAGCTGGCTCCGACCCTGTTGGCGGGGATGCCGGCAATTGTGAAACCGGCGACCAATTCGTGTTATGTGACCGAACTGGCGGTGCGGGTGATGCTGGAGTCTGGGCTGTTGCCCGCAGGCGCGCTGCAACTGGTGTCGGGGGGCATCGGCGACATGCTGGACCGTTTGGGCGGGCAGGATGTGGTCAGCTTTACCGGCTCTGCCGATACCGCGCTGATGCTGCGGGCCAATCCCGAGATATTGCGAAACTCAGTGCGGTTCGTGGCCGAACAGGACAGTCTGAACGCGTCTATTCTGGGGCCGGATGCGGTTGAAGGCACGCCCGAGTTTGATCTGTTCATCAAGGAAGCCACCCGCGAGATGACCACAAAGGCGGGTCAGAAATGCACGGCGATCCGGCGGATCATTGCCCCGGAGGCCCAGGTTGATGCGGTGATTGCGGCGTTGTCAGAGCGGTTGGCGGCGGTGACGATTGGTGATCCCCGACTGGAAACTACTCGCATGGGGGCCTTGGTCAGCGCCGGGCAAAAACGCGATGTTCTGGCCAAGGCGGCAATCATCGGTCAAGAGGCACCGCGGGTGTTTGGCGATCCCGACAACTTCACCATCGAGGGTGCAGATGCCGCAAATGGCGCGTTTGTGCCGCCTATGCTGTTTCATTGCACCGATCCCGACGGCGCAACAGCCGTTCACGAGGTCGAAGCGTTTGGCCCGGTCAGCACCGTTATGGGCTACCGCGATCTGGCCCACGCGATCACGCTGGCCAACCGGGGGCAGGGGTCGCTGGTGGCGTCGGTGATTACCAACGATCCGGGCGTGGCGCGGGAAATGGCGCTGGGCGCGGGGGCCTATCATGGGCGGCTGTATTTCAACAACCGGGTGTCGATGAAGGAAAGCACCGGGCACGGATCACCCCTGCCGCATATGGTGCATGGTGGGCCGGGGCGCGCGGGCGGTGGTGAAGAACTGGGCGGGGTGCGCGGCGTGCTGCATTACATGCAACGCACCGCGATTCAGGGGTCACCTGATATTTTGACGGCGATCAGTGGCACTTGGGTTCCCGGTGCGGCAGAGGTCAAAGGCCCGGCGCATCCGTTCACCCGGCGGTTCAATGAGTTGTCGATTGGCGAGACGTTGAACAGTGATCCCCGCGTGGTGACGTCCGAGGATATCGAACATTTTGCCAATTTCACGGGTGATACGTTTTACGCGCATATGGATGATGCCGCCGCAAAACGGAACCCGTTCTTTCCGGGACGGGTGGCGCATGGCTATCTGTTGCTCAGCTTTGCCGCCGGGTTGTTTGTCGAGCCGAACGAAGGCCCGGTCCTGGCCAATACCGGGCTGGACAACCTGCGGTTCATGAAGCCGGTCAGCCCGGGCGACGCGATCAACGTGCGTCTGACGGTCAAACGCAAGACCCAGCGTAATGATGACTACGGCGAGGTGCGCTGGCACGTCACGCTGTATAATCAGGACGCTGACAAGGTGGCGGAATACGAATTGCTGACGATGGTGGCCTACTAGGGGCGATTATTGACGAATAATCTTGGCGAACGCGTCAAAGATCGGCTCGTTTGCGCAGATGACTTC
>NVQY01000112.1 GCA_002400675.1 Paracoccaceae bacterium
GAGAGCTGATCGTGCGGCTCGCCGATGAAACCGCGTTCGAGATCGGCACCAACATCGCCACCACCCCCGGCGACGTGGTTTACCGCAACCGGATGATGGAGCTGATCCAGTACAAGCCCGCCACCGAAACCGTGCACGAAATCCCGATCATCCTGTTCCCGCCATGGATCAACAAGTTCTATATCCTTGATCTAAAAGCACAAAACAGCCTGATCAAGTGGATCACAGAACAGGGTTATACGCTGTTTGTGGTCAGTTGGATCAACCCCGATGCCTCTTACCGGGATGTGGGCCTCGAGGATTACATCGAGGACGGTTATCTGGCCGCCTTCCGCGAGGTCAAAGCGATCTGCGGCGTCAAACAGATCAACGCAGTGGGCTATTGCATCGCCGGGACCACGCTGGCGCTGACGCTGTCGTTGTTGAAACAGCGCGGCGACAAGACCATCAAATCTGCAACCTTCTTTACCGCGCTGACCGATTTTTCCAATCAGGGCGAATTCACCCCGTTTCTACAGGATGATTTCATCGACGGAATCGAGGATGAGGTAAAGGAACAGGGGCTGTTGCGGTCGTTCATCATGGCGCGCACGTTTTCCTATCTGCGTTCGACGGATCTGGTATATACCCCGGCGATCCGCAGCTACATGATGGGGGAAACACCCCCGGCGTTCGATCTGTTGTATTGGAACGGCGACGGGGCCAACCTGCCGGCGCGCATGGCGATGCAGTATCTGCGCAGTCTGTGTCAGCGCAACGAATTCGCCGGCGAAGGGTTCGATCTGATGGGGCATACCTTGCGGTTGGACGAGGTGGACGTACCCCTGTGTTCGATTGCCTGTGAGACCGACCACATCGCCGCGTGGAAATCCTGTTATCGCGGGGTGCAGCAGATGGGCGGGCGGTCGCGCACCTTTATCGTCACCCAGTCCGGGCATATCGCCGGCATCGTCAACCCGCCGAGCAAGAAGAAATACGGGCATTACACCAATGACGATATGGGCCTCACCCCCGAAGACTGGCTTGAGGGGGCCGATTTCCACCAAGGGTCATGGTGGCCACGCTGGGAAAACTGGCTGAAAAAGCGGTCGGGCAAGCAGGTTCCGGCGCGCAAACCCGGCGATTCAACACATCCAGTACTGGAATCCGCCCCTGGATCTTATGTGGCTGTCAAGGCAAACCATTGATAACGGTAGATAAGTAATTTTTTTGCTGCGATGCGGCGTAAAAACCTTGATTTGCTGCATTGCAGCATCCATATTGTTCTTATCGGATAACAAGCCGCCTCCCTCGGTTTCGCAGATAAAGGATTAGAACAATGGCCAAGACGCAAGATTTCAACACCGCAATGAAAGACATCATGGGCGCGTTTCCCGTGGACAACACCGCAATGAAAGACATCATGGGCGCATTTCCCGTGGACAACGCCGCATTCGAAGACGCCTTCAAGAACACCGCGTCGCTGAACGAAAAGCTGTCGGGCGTTGCCCTGACGGCGGCCGAGAAATCCGCCGAGATTTCCAGCAAATGGGCGCAAGACACCATCACCAAGCTGAATGGTTTCTCCAAAGCCAAGGCAGATCCTGCTGATTATGCCAAAGCCATGACCGATTTCGCCTCGGCCTCTGCCGAAGTTGCTGCCGAAAACATGGCTGCCTTTGCCGAGATCGCCAAGAAAGTTCAGACCGAGACCGTCGAATTGATGATGGCTGCCGGTAAGGACGTCACCGAAGGTGCGAACGCCGCCGTCAAGAAAGCCACCAACGACGCGACAGCCGCCGCCAAGAAAGCGACTGCTGCCAAGTAAGGCGAACGAACACGTGAATTTGCACCCGATCCTCCCTGAAGGTGCGAAACGCGGGGGCGGGCCGATTGGTCCGCCCTTTTTTGTTGGGGATGGCTGGGGGCGCAGGTGACTTTAGCCCATTTTTCACTGCAAACCACTCCACCCTTCCAATTCCTTCTGCATGCGCATACGTTTGCTGCAACGCTGCATTTCTTGGGGAGGATAAACGTTGGGCGAACCGGATAAACCGCTACTGATCAAGCGCTACGCCAGTCGGCGGCTATATAACACCGAGACCAGCGATTACGTGACGCTGGAGGACATCGCCGGGTTCATCCGCGCGGGCCGCGAGGTGCAGATCATCGACCTCAAATCGGGCGACGACCTGACCCGGCAATACCTGTTGCAAATCATCGCGGAACACGAAAGCCGGGGGGAAAACATCCTGCCGGTCAATGTGCTGAACGATCTGGTGCGCAGTTATATGGTGCCGGGTGGCGGGATGATGCCGGCGTTCCTGCAAAGCTCGTTCGATATGCTGCGCGAAAGCCAGTCGGGTATGGTCGAAAAGATGAGCGCGATGAACCCGATGACGCAGATACCGGGGTTCGAGGCGATGAAAACCCAGCAAGAGGCATTCCTCAAGGCCATGACCGGGGGCATGCCGGGCGCAATGACCAGCGGCTGGACCGGGGGCGAAAATGCGGGGGCACCCAAGGAAGACACTGGCGACGATCTGGAAGACATCAAGAAACAGATGGCCGAGTTGCAGGAAAAGCTGTCCAGACTAAAGTGAACCTGGGGTGCGGTGGGTTGCCACCCACCCTACCGGCCTACTGTAGGGTGGGGTTTGAGCCATTACAGGCGAAATCGGCCCAGGACCGGACAACCCACGCGTTGCGACAGATCAGGTCCCGTAAGCCTGCGCCGGGGCCATGACCGCATCAGCCGCGTCCAGCAGGATTTCCGCCACAACATCCAGTTCCGCCCGGGTCAACCGCACCGGCAGGCGCACATCACAAGCCCGCATCAGCATCGCCCGGGTCTGCGGTAGTTCCGGCATCTCGGGCATGAACTGCCAGTTCCAAAAAGCGCGTGCATTGTCGGCGCTTAGCCCAAAAATCTGCACCTTGACCCCGTGCGCCTCGGTTTCTGTGGCAAAAGCTAGGACCGCTTCATCGTTCATCCCACACAGGTTGAACTGGATCGAATCCGGTGCGCGAACCTCGGGGGGCAGGGCATCAGGAACCGCAATATAGGGCGAAGAATTAAGCCGCGCGGCCACATAGTCGTGGTTCTTGCGCCCGTCCCGCACCCGTTGCAAAAGCTCCGGCAGTTGTGGCCGGATTACCGCCGCCGACAGGTTCGACATGCGCAGATTGTAAAGCGGTAGCTGGTTTTGCCACCGGGCAAAGGCATCGTGCAGCACCGGGTGCTTTTTCCAGTTATGCTCGTAAGCGCCCGACATGATGATCGCGCGCGCCACAAGATCGGCATCATCGGTCACCAGAATCCCGCCTTCACCGGCGTTAATCATCTTGTAGGACTGAAAGGAAAAACAACCAACCCGCCCCAATGTGCCAATATTGCGCCCAGCCCATGTGGTGCCCAGTGAGTGCGCCGCATCCTCGATCACCGGAATGCCCCGCGCATCCGCCAACGCCATGATCGCATCCATGTCAGAGGTGTGACCGCGCATGTGGCTGATGATGATCGCCTTGATGTCTCCGCCCAGTTTGGCCTCGAAATCATCCAGATCGACGCGGTAATTGTTGCCAACTTCGCACAGGACCGGCACGCAATCCGCATGTACAACCGATGATGGCACGGCGGCAAAGGTGAACCCCGGCAGCAATACCCGCGCATCCCGCGGCAGCCCCAACGCCTTGAGCGACAAGAACAACGCCGCCGAACAGGACGAAACCGCCAGCGCATACTTTACCCCTAACAGTGCGGCAAATTCTGCCTCCAACAGCGCAACGGGCGAATCTTTCGCCGCCGTGTACCGAAACAGGTCCCCCGATTGCAGCAAAGCCTCGATCGCCTCGCGGGCGGCGGGCGGAATTGGTTCAGCACTATGCACATCTGGCGGCAGGGTCATTTTCGTTTTCCTTAATTCTATCTTTGGTAAAGGTAAAACAAATCACCAGCCGTGCCAAGCCCCGCACCGGGCAAGGACGCAAATTGTTGCCGTTAAATCCCCAGCCGGTCGCGCATGGCAAACCACGTCATCGCCAGCACCAAAAGAGGAGACCTCAAGGCCCCCCCACCGGGAAAAGACGGCGCAGGCACGCGCGCCATCGTGTCAAACCCGTCGCTTTGCCCCTTGATTGCCTGCGCCATCAACTGCCCGGCATGGGTGGCGGTGCCGACCCCATGGCCGGAATACCCGGACGCAGACAGGACATTATCCCCCAGTCGCGCCAGATAAGGCATCCGTTTCATGGTGATACCAAGGGTGCCGCCCCAAGCATAATCAATCGAAACATCCGCCAGATGCGGAAATATTTGCGCCATCGGCTTGCGCACCACCGCAGCAATGTCGCGCGGGAACCGGTAGCCGTAACTCTCGCCGCCGCCAAACAACAACCGTTTGTCGGCACTCAAGCGAAAGTAGTTGATGACAAACCGACTGTCAGCCACGGCCACATCGCGCGTCAACACCCGTGCCGCATCATCCCCCAACGGCTCTGTCGCGGCGATGAAATTGTTGATCGGCATCACCCGCGCGGCCACCTTGCGGTTCAACCCGCCAAGATAGCCGTTACAGGCCAGAACCACGTGACCGGCCACAACCCGCCCCTTGTCGGTGCGTAAAACCGCCGGCTGCCCTTCTTCGATATGATGGACATGGGTGCGTTCATAAATCCTTACCCCAGCCGCATGGGCCGCTCGCGCCAACCCCAGCGCATAATTCAGCGGATGCAAATGCGCAGCCCCCTTGTCCAGATACCCGCCTATATAATCCGGCGATGGGCACAAATCATGACACGCCTCCCGGTCCAGCATTTCGATCTGATCGTAACCATACCGATCCTGCAAATGCGCCGCATGCTCCTGCAAATCGCGAACCTGCGCCGGTGTCGAACCCGTTTCGGCAACACCGGGCCTCAGATCACAGTCAATCTTGTGACGGGAAATCAACCCTTTAACCAGATCCTTGGCCTCTTCCGCCATCTCCCAAAGCTTGGCGGCCTCGCCCGAACCCATCAGCTTTTCCAGCCCGGCCTGATCCATCCTCTGACCACTGCCCAACTGCCCGCCATTGCGCCCGGAGGCACCAAAACCAACCCGGTGCGCCTCTATCAGAACAACATCCACCCCCGCCTCCGCCAGATGAAGCGCCGCCGATAACCCCGTATACCCGGCCCCGACAACACACACATCCGCGCGCACTTCTCCACGTAATGGGGCAAACTTATCCAGCGAATTCGCCGTCGCCGCATACCAGCTATCGGGATACTCGCCGCTGCGATCATTGGCATATAACAGGTTCATCTTATCCCCCAAGACGGCCCCGCACGCAGACCCCGCCTTCTTCTTGTCCTAAATACTCAAACTCCAACGCTGGCGATTTAGACATTCATCAGCAAATGCTCGCGCTCCCACGGCGAAATCACCTGCAAGAACTCTTCATACTCCGTGCGCTTCACGATCGAATACACCCGCCCGAATTCCTCGCCCAACACGGCCTGCAACGCATCCGCTTCATCAAACAGGTCCAACGCCCGGCTCAAATCGCGCGGAATATCCTCTTCCCCGTCATAGGCATCGCCCTTGAACTGCTTGTCGGGCCGCAATTCCTCGACCAACCCAAGATACCCGCAGGCAAGACTGGCGGCGATCCCCAGATAAGGGTTGCAATCCATCCCCGCCAACCGGTTTTCCACCCGGCGCGCAGACACCCCGGACAGCGGAATGCGAATGCCGGTGGTGCGGTTATCCCGCCCCCAACTCAGATTGATCGGGGCTGCGTGATCCTTCACGTAACGCCGATAGCTGTTCACATAAGGCGCGATCACGGCGATGGCCGAGGGCAGATGGTTCTGCAACCCGGCGATAAAGTGGAAAAATGCATCCGTCTCGCCGCCCTGAGGGCCGGAAAAGATGTTCTGCCCGGTCTCGATATCCAGAATCGAATGGTGAATATGCATCGCCGATCCCGGCTCATTGGCAATCGGCTTGGCCATAAACGTGGCAAAGCAATCGTGACGCAGCGCCGCCTCGCGGATCAAACGCTTGAAATGAAACACTTCATCCGCCAACTTGATCGGGTCGCCATGCGCCAGATTGATCTCTAACTGACCAGCCCCACCTTCCTGTGTGATACCGTCAATCTCAAAGCCCTGCGCCTCGGCGAAATCATAGATGTCGTCGATCACCGGGCCAAATTCGTCCACCGCAGTCATCGAATAGGCCTGCCGCGCCGCAGCGGGACGGCCCGAGCGCCCCATCATCGGCTTGATCTCATGGGCGGGATCAATGTTGCGGGCCACCAGAAAGAATTCCATCTCAGGCGCCACGACCGGCTCCCACCCCTTGTCGCGATAAAGCTGGACAACCCGGCGCAAAACGTTGCGCGGGCTGAACGGGATCGGATTGTCGTCGCGGTCATAAGCGTCGTGGATCACCTGCAAGGTCCAGTCGCCGGTCCACGGTGCGGCGGTGGCGGTGGACATATCCGGCTTGAGGATCATGTCACGTTCGATGAACCCCCCATCGCCAGCGGCCTCGCCCCATCCGCCGGTGATGGTCTGGAAAAAGATGCTATCGGGCAAATGGAAATAGCCCTGCTTGACGAATTTGGTGGCAGGCACCGCCTTGCCACGGGCGATGCCGGGCAGGTCGGAAACGATGCATTCGACTTCGTCCAGACGTTTGCCATCCAGATAGGTGCGCGCCGCCTCGGGCAGGTTTTCGATCCAGTCGGCCATCAGGCCCTCTCTTTCTTAAAGAACGCGGCCATAAGTGCGGCGATGTCGTCATTGTTGTTGGGCAGGCTCAACTGCGCGTCGGCCACATCCAGAATAGTGTCCGGCACCGCGCCGCGTCCCCGCGTGCGGATCAGCCCGTCAATAAAATCAGAATCGAATTCCGGGTGTGGCTGCATGGTCCAGATGGTGTCGCCATACGCCAACAGGGCGTTTTCGCAGGTGTCGCTGCTGCCCAGCAACACGGCGCTTTCGGGGCGGCGCGTCACCTGATCCTGATGCCACGCGTTTAGCGCAAATGCCTGATCGCCCTGGCGGTATTCAGTACGCCCAACGGTCCAGCCGCCAGCGAATTTTTCAACCCTGCCGCCCAATGCCTGGGCGATGATCTGGTGACCAAAACATATACCGATCAGTGGCAGGTCGCGCGCGTGAATGGCGCGAATCAACGCCTCCAGCGGGGCGATCCAGTCGTGATCCTCATATGCGCCGTGGCGCGATCCGGTGATCAGCCAACCATCGGCGTCATCCGGCCCATCCGGGAATTGCCCGTCCACAACGGCAAAATTCACGAACTCAAACCCATGCCCGTCTAGCATGGCGGGGTACATCACATCATAATCGCCGGTCTTTTGGGCAAGCTCTTCCGGCAAGTGGCCGGTTTGCAGAATTCCGATTCTCATACATCACCAATAATTTGATCAAATTAACCGTAGCGAGTCCTTTGCCTCGGGGCAAGAGGCCTCAGACAGCTTCAAGATAGCTGTGCCAGTGGGTTTCGCGGGGCAAATCCGCAAAGCGGGCAAGTTCCTGTCGTTTGGTCATAACCATGTTGCTGATCAACAGCGGCGCGAATATCCGGGCGATCAGGGGGCTGGATTCAAAGGCGGAAATGGCGCTGGCCCAGTCCGGCGCAAGCTGTGGCAGATCTGTCAGGGCATAGGCGTTGCCGGTGACCGGGGCGGGCGGGGCCACGGCGTCGTCGACCCCGTTCAGGGCCGCGCCCAACACGGCGGCCAGCATCAGATAGGGGTTGATGTC
>NVQY01000113.1 GCA_002400675.1 Paracoccaceae bacterium
GGGGCCATGAGCGAGACCTTCGGTTTCACCACCGATGACGGCGACGACCGCGAATGGAGCGATCCTGTGGACCGGCCCGGCACGCAACATCATAACGTGGTTCTGGCCAACAGGATCGCGGGCGCGATCAGACGGATGATCGACGGGGGCGAATCCATTCCTGTGGATGGCGATAGGCCCGGACAGTTCAACCGTCGCCCGGTGCAGGCCGGCGACTTCCTGATCCTTGTTCAGCGCCGGTCAGACCTGTTTGCCGAGATCATTCGCGCCTGCAAGACCGCCGAAATTCCCATTGCCGGGGCTGACCGTCTGAAGGTTGGTGCGGAGTTGGCGGTCAAGGATCTGGCCGCGTTGCTGTCTTTTCTTGCGACCCCGGAAGATAGTCTATCACTGGCGATTGTGCTGAAATCTCCCTTGTTTGGCTGGGATGAACAGGCGCTGTTCGACCTCGCGCATAGACGCGATGTGCCGTATTTATGGCAAGCCCTGCGCAAGCGGAAAGATGAATTTCCCGAAACGCTGGACATGCTGAACGACCTGCGCAATCAGACCGATTATCTGCGCCCTTATGACCTGATCGAACGCATATTGACCCGTCATAGTGGGCGGCGAAATCTGCTTGGACGGTTGGGGCAAGAGGCCGAAGACGGGATCAACGCGCTATTGTCGCAGGCGCTTGCCTATGAACGGTCCGAAGTGCCCAGCCTGACTGGGTTTCTGGTGTGGATGGAGACTGACGATCTGGAAATCAAACGGCAGATGGGCAGCGCCGACAACATGGTGCGGGTGATGACGGTGCACGGGGCCAAGGGGTTGGAATCGCCTATCGTGATCCTGCCCGACACCGGTCCACGACGGGCGCCGAACCCGGGCGAGATCATGATGGCCGGTGGAAAACCACTGTGGCGCACCAATGCGGATCAGATGCCAGAGGCCCTGACCAATGCCCGCGATCTGGCGCGTGAAAAGCAAATGAACGAACGCCTAAGGCTGCTGTATGTGGCTCTGACACGGGCGGAAAAGTGGTTAATCGTCGCTATGGCCGGGGATTTGGATAAGAACGGCGATAGCTGGTATCAGATGGTCGAGGCTGTCATGACCTCTGAAAATGCCCAGGCGGTGGGCACTGACGGGCAGACCATTCGGCGGTTGGAGCATGGGGACTGGGCCACATTGGATCTGGTCGAAAACCGGGAAACACCGTCAACCTCTTCTGCCTTGCCCGAGGTTTTTTCAAGCCCGGCACCGCCCCCGCCAACACCCCCGCAATCGCTTAGCCCTTCGGATTTGGGCGGCGCAAAGGCTTTACCCGGGGATCAGGGGTTGGATGAAGAGGCGGCGATGTTGCGCGGCACGAGGATCCATCTGTTGTTAGAGCATTTGCCGCAGGTTGCGTCGCCCGCCTGGCCAGATGCGGCCCGGAACATCTTGCCGGATGTAGCGGATCACGCGCGCGCCGACCTTGTGCAAGAGGTCGAAAAGGTTCTGAACTCCCCCGGTCTGGCGCATGTATTCGCGCCCGACACCTTGGCCGAGG
This sequence comes from Paracoccaceae bacterium, assembly GCA_002400675.1. Taxonomy (GTDB): domain Bacteria; phylum Pseudomonadota; class Alphaproteobacteria; order Rhodobacterales; family Rhodobacteraceae; genus NVQY01. The sequence goes on from NVQY01000113.1 coordinate 1,538, forward strand.
TTCCTGTGACTGCGAACCTTGGAACCGCGCGGATGCATGGTATCATTGACCGGCTGCTGATATCGTCCGACCGCGTTTTGATTGTCGATTTCAAGACCAACGCGACGGTACCAGCGGATGCGACGGCCTGTCCGGAAGGGGTGTTGCGCCAAATGGGGGCCTATGCCATGGCGCTGGCCGAGATTTACCCGACCCGGCGGATTGAGACGGCGATCTTGTGGACGGCGGATGCGTCGTTGATGCCTCTACCGCACGATCTTGTGTCAAAGGCGCTCGCACGCACACCATACCTTGACGGCGCGCATCCCGGTTCATAGGTTTAATGCCAAAGCAAATCCCATTCAGGAGTTAGAATATGTCCACCGTTGCCGTTACCGACGCCACGTTTGACGAAGAAGTCAAGAATTCCGATATCCCCGTTGTGGTGGATTTCTGGGCCGAATGGTGCGGCCCGTGCAAACAGATCGGCCCAGCGTTAGAAGAACTGGCGGCCGAGTACAAAGGCAAGATCAAGGTCGCCAAGGTGGACGTGGATACCAACCCCAACGCCGCCGCAGCCTTGGGTGTGCGGGGCATTCCGGCGCTGTTCATCTTTAAGGACGGCAAAGTTGTGTCGAACAAGACCGGTGCCGCGCCAAAACCTGCGCTGCAAAAATGGATTGACGATTCTATCTGAGACCACCGCAAATTGCGATGTAAGGCACCTCTGATCAGGGGTGCCTTTTCACATTGGCCACCCGGCGCGGGACAGGGCCGCGTGGATATGTCGTTCGGCCTCGGGGCGTCCGGCGTTGATCGACATCACCTGCCAGAACCAATGCACATAACCTGCGTAGTCTGGCGTCAGGGTGGGGGCGGTTTTGATCGCCCCGGCAACCCCCAGTTCGGATACCTTGGCCGAGATGTGGTGAAAGTCGATTTCGCCAAACAGCACGGTGGGCTTGGCAAAGAACATCCCGTCAAACGCCACCCCAGAATTTTGCGTCACGATATAGTCGCAGTTTGCCAGCATTTCCAACATTCCACCAGTGCGCAGAGTCAGGCGGGGGTTCTCCTGCGCCAAGGCCCTGAACGTCGAAATCTCGGTTGAGGAGTAGGTTTCCTTGGGGTGAAAAGTCGCCACAACCGGGCGATCCGGGTCGTGGTCAAGAACCGCGCGCACCATGTCGAGCGGGGAACACTGCTGAAACGACCGATGATCCAAAAGCCGCCCCTGTAGGGGCACATAGACGAGCCCCTGTTTGGTTGGTGCCGGAATGTCGGGAAACAGCCGTTTTCGCCAAAAGTTGTAGAACCGGTCGGCGGGTTTGCGCGGCACGTTATGGCTGGCAAAATCCGCCTGGGCCACATGCCATTCCCAGCGCTTGTTGCTGGGTTCGATCGCCCAGAACGGATAGTGATAGACCCGCCGGAAAGTCAGCGTGCGATCCTGCAACGGGGCATCCATATGAAACAGAGAATAGCCTGGGCGATGCGCGGATTTCGCGCGCTCTGCCGGGGTGTTGGGGCAGTATTGCACGCCATACCCCGCCCCGCGCAGAACTGTTGATACTTTGGCGATAAAGTTATGTGCGCCCGCAACCGCGTTTTGGCGCAAACCATCGTCCAGATAAAATCTTGCTATGCGCGCCTTGGTCATTGCGCCACGCTAATCGCGCGCGCGGGTCGGGACAAGAGGGTGCCCTTGTGCCGACCCCTGCGCCGCTCCATATAGACAGCAGCAAACAGGAGAACCGCATGGACAAGGGTGACTTTCCCGGCTGGCATGGCACAACCATCATTGGCGTCAAAAAAGACGGCGCAGTGGTGATCGCGGGCGACGGGCAGGTGTCGCTGGGTCAGACTGTGATCAAGGGCACGGCGCGCAAAGTACGGCGGTTGTCGCCCGGTGGCTTTGATATCGTTGCCGGGTTCGCGGGGTCGACGGCGGATGCGTTTACCTTGCTGGAACGGCTTGAGGCCAAGTTAGAGGCGACACCGGGACAGTTGGCGCGCGCCAGTGTCGAGTTGGCCAAGGACTGGCGCACCGACAAGTATCTGCAAAAGCTAGAGGCGATGTTGATCGTCACAGATGGCAAGGACATTCTGGTGATCACCGGCGCTGGCGATGTATTAGAGCCAGAGCATGACGTGGCCGCAATCGGGTCGGGCGGGAATTACGCACTGGCCGCCGCACGGGCGTTGATGGACAGTGACCGCAGCGCCGAACAGGTGGCGCGCGCCGCCATGGCGATTGCCGCTGACATCTGCGTTTACACCAATGGCAACCTGACGGTCGAAACCATTACGCCATGATAAAACGTGACGATCTTCGCGCTGCCGTTGCCGCCGGTGTGGTAACCGAAGCACAGGCCGCATCATTGGCGAGTCTGGCTGACAGCCGCCGGGGTGCGCGCGAGTCGCTGGCTCCCGGTGATGAGCCGTTCGAGTTGTTTCGCGGGTTCAACGAAATTTTCATCGTGATTGGCCTGCTTATCCTTGCCTCTGGCTGGGTTGGGGTGAACGTCGCGACCATGGCGACCGAGTTGGTGAACTATCAAACGCAGGCGATGACGATGGCCGGAATTGGTGCGGTCGTTTTGTGGGGGCTGGCAGAGTATTTTGTCCGCAAGCGCCGGATGATTGCGCCGGCGATTGCCCTGTCCGTGCTGTTCGCAGGCAACGCCGCCTTTGGTTTTGTCGCCATGAAATCCCAGCCGTTCATGATCGCGCAACAGGATTATTCGAGCCTGCCGTGGCCGTTTATCCTAAGTACGCTGGCGCTGTTTGTGTTCTGGTGGCGGTTCCGGGTGCCGTTTGCATTGGCGATGATCGCCATTGGCCTGTTTATCGTGGCGCTGCTGGTGGCGGCGATTTCTGCCGGAACGCCGACCAGTTACAAGGACCTGTTCCTATTGTCTGCCGGGGGGCCTTTTGCCTGGATCACGCTGGCGTTGGGGGCGGGGGTGTTTATCGTCGCGATGCTGTTCGACATGAGCGATCCGCACCGCGTGACCCGCCGGTCGGCCAATGGTTTCTGGCTGCATGTGGTGGCGGCCCCGGCGTTGATTAACACCATCGCGCTTAGCTTTCTTGAGCGCGAGGGGGCGGCGACCAACGTAATGCTGTTGGTGGTGCTGGCGCTGTTTGCCATCGTTGCTATCGTGATCGACCGGCGGTCGTTTCTGATCACCGCCATTGGATATTTTGTCGCCCTTGCCACCACGATGTTCGAGGCCGACGGGTTGGCGGGATCAATCCTGACCCTTGGGTTCCTGCTGGTGTTTCTCGGGGCCTTCTGGGAACGCATCCGCGCCATATTACTTAGAATGATGCCGTTTTTGCCGCTGGCGAAACTGCCGCCTTCCGTTAGATAGGACTCTTCCATGACTGACCTTACCCCGCGCGAAATCGTATCCGAACTGGACCGGTTTATCATTGGTCAGGCCGACGCCAAACGCGCCGTGGCCGTGGCCCTGCGCAATCGCTGGCGGCGCAAGCAGTTGGCCGATGATTTGCGCGACGAAGTGTATCCCAAGAACATCCTGATGATTGGTCCCACCGGCGTTGGCAAAACCGAGATCAGTCGCCGATTGGCCAAACTGGCCCATGCGCCGTTCATCAAGGTCGAGGCGACCAAGTTCACCGAAGTCGGCTATGTCGGGCGCGACGTTGAACAGATCATCCGCGATCTGGTGGACAACGCCCTTTCCCAGACCCGCGAATTGATGCGCGAAGAGGTCAAGGCAAACGCCCGCACGGCCGCAGAGGAACGGGTGCTGCGCGCCATCGCCGGTGAAGACGCCCGCGAAGCCACGCTGGCCATGTTCCGCAAAAAGCTGAAATCAGGCGAGTTGGACGATACCGTTATCGAACTTGATATGGCCGACAATTCCAACCCCATGTCGATGATGGACATTCCCGGCCAACCCGGCGGCGGCGGTATGGGCATGCTTAATCTGGGCGACATGTTTGGCAAGGCGTTTGGTACCCGCACAGTGCGCCGAAAGATGAGCGTGGCGGAAAGTTATGGCATCCTGATCGGTGAAGAGGCTGACAAGTTGCTGGATGACGAAACCATTACGCGGACTGCGCTGGACTCTGTCGAACAGAACGGCATCGTGTTTTTGGACGAGATCGACAAAGTCTGCACCCGGTCGGACGCACGCGGCGGTGATGTCAGCCGTGAAGGGGTGCAACGCGATCTGTTGCCGCTGATCGAAGGTACCATCGTTTCCACCAAACATGGGCCGGTCAAGACCGACCATATCCTGTTCATCGCTTCGGGCGCGTTTCATACGGTCAAGCCATCGGACCTGTTGCCGGAACTTCAGGGGCGGCTGCCGATCCGGGTAGAACTGCGCGCCCTGACCGAAGGCGATTTCGTGCGTATCCTGACCGAGACCGACAACGCGCTGACCCTGCAATACACCGCCCTGATGGGCACCGAAGAGGTCGAGGTGTCGTTCACTGAAAACGGCATCGCCGCGCTGGCGAAAATTGCTGCGGATGTGAACCAATCGGTTGAAAACATCGGCGCACGGCGCTTGTATACGGTGATGGAACGGGTGTTCGAAGAGCTGTCCTTTACCGCGCCTGACCGGGCTGGCGATGTTATTGTCGTCAATGCCGATTTCGTCGAGGAAAATCTGGGCGAACTGACCCGATCCACCGATGTCAGCCGCTATGTCCTGTAACCCTTTGCAATCCTGAATCGCGCCGATAGGTTGGCCCAAACCTTACACGGGGCGGTCATGCGGAAATTCGGGTTACTCTTGGGCATTATGTTTCTGTCGGCCTGCGCCGATCGCAGCTATACGCCGGTGATGCCCGAAGCGTTAAACGTTGGCACGCCGGTAACGATTTTTGCCGGAACGACCCGCGCACAAAACCCCGACGGCAGCTTTGGGTTTGATCGTTCGGAAAAGCTTCGGCTGTTGGAGTTGACGGTTTCAATCCCTCCATCGCACCAGCCGGGCGACCTGAACTACGCTTATGCCAACCCCAAACCGGAAATGGAGTTTACCTTGGCGGGGCAGGTCGAACTTGCCAACCCAGCGTTTCAAAGCCGGGTCAGGCAAGAGATGGCGAAGAAGTCAGGGCGTGAAACCGAAGTGACCGTCTACATTCACGGATACAACGCAACGCAGGCTGAAACGGCATTTCGTGCGGCGCAACTGGCGAATGATGTCAAATTGCCCGGCGCACAGGTGATTTATTCGTGGCCAAGCAAGGGGAAATCCCTGGGTTATGCCTATGATTTCGACAGCGCCCTGTTTGCCCGCGACGGGTTGGAAGAGTTGCTGTTTCTACTCAAGGCGACCGGCGTGCGGCGGATCATTTTGGTGGCACATTCGATGGGCGGGTTGGTGATGATGGAAACATTGCGCCAGATTGAACGTAGCCGGCCCGGGTGGGTTGGTGCCAATATCGGCGGTGTTGTTATGATTTCGCCGGATCTGGATATCGAATTGTTTCGCACGCAGATGAAAAGCCTATCGCATATCCCCCAACCCTTTGTGGTGTTTGTGTCGCGACAAGACAGCATTCTGAACCTTTCCTCGCGGTTGCGGGGACGCGGTGAAGGCCAAAGGTTGGGGAATATCGAAAACAACGATCAGATTGCGGATTTGCCGGTCAATGTCATCGACACAACCGCGTTTGCCAAGGATGCGGCGTCAACGCATTTCATCGTCGGGTCTTCGCCTGCTCTGATCGCAATGTTTGGTGACGTTCAAGCCTTGCAGGATACGTTTGACCTTGATCCCGCGGCAGCGCTTGGGTCATTGACGGCGGCGCATCAGACCGGAAATAACCTGTCGACGCGGCAGGTTCTGGTGCTTCCTACGGACAGTCCGCGGTGACCACATCACCACCGTCCCTGATTGGGTTCGTGTCCCGCAACGCGCCATGGCTGGCGGCGGGCGCGGTGCTGACGTTTCTGTCCAGTTTCGGGCAGACGTTTTTCATCTCGATCTTTGCCGGGGAAATCAGGTCGGAATTCAGTCTTAGCCACGGCGAATGGGGCGGGATCTATTCCCTTGGCACCACCGCGTCGGCGGTTGTGATGATCTGGGCCGGGTCGCTGACAGATGTGTTTCGCGTAAGGGTGGTCGGGCCGGTTGTTCTGGCCGGACTGGC
>NVQY01000114.1 GCA_002400675.1 Paracoccaceae bacterium
CGGGCCAGCCGAGAATATCGAGGCGCTGGGTAAAGGTTTCAGCCCAGTCATAAAAAGAGGCGGTTTTGGGCTGACGGCGTACGTCTTCCTGGTGGGACAAGGTGGACAGCAAGTTCGCCGGTTGGGGCGACGACCAGTGGCGCGCCGCCGGTTTTCGCGCCGTTCCCAACTGTATCGTGCGCAAATCGGCGTTCATCGCGCCCGGCGTGGTCCTGATGCCATCCTTCGTGAACCTTGGCGCCTATGTGGACGAAGGCACCATGGTCGATACATGGGCCACGGTCGGATCCTGCGCGCAGATCGGCAAGAACGTGCACCTGTCGGGCGGCGTCGGCATCGGCGGCGTGTTGGAACCGATGCAGGCGGGACCGACGATCATCGAAGACAACTGCTTTATCGGTGCGCGCTCAGAGGTGGTCGAGGGCTGCATCGTCCGCGAAGGCTCGGTTCTGGGCATGGGCGTGTTCATCGGCCAGTCCACCAAGATCCTTGATCGCGAAACCGGCAAGGTCGTCTACGGCGAAGTGCCGCCCTATTCGGTGGTGGTCTCTGGGTCGATGCCGTCCAAGAACAACGTCAACCTGTATTGCGCGGTGATCGTCAAACGGGTGGACGCGCGGACGCGGTCCAAGACCGGCATCAACGAGTTGCTGCGCGACTAGGGCGCATAGCGCCTGACAGGTATCATTGCTCAGACGTCACTTTTTCTGCGCAGAGATGTCGAATTCTTCCATTGCAGTTTCATCGAGACATTGCGTCTCGACCTGTAGGGTTGCCATCACAAACCCGAAATCATCATGCAGCTTCCGATGCGCGACCTCTAAAATCTGATGGGGGTCAGCGTCCTCAGTGACCCGCAGATGGGCAGTGAACACGTTCTTGCCAGAGGTCAGCGCCCAGGCATGGGTGTGATGCACATCGCGTACACCGTCGATCCCGGCCAGATCGGACTCGATGTCGGCAAGGGAAACGTCCCCCGGCGTACCGTCCATCAGCAAATGCGCCGCTTCGCTGAGAATTCCCCAACTGGCCCACAGCAGAACAAAACCAAACCCGATCCCCAGAATCGGGTCAATCGCCAGAAACCCGGTGAACCGGATCACCAGGGCGGCAACGATAATGATCAGGCTGCCGACAAAGGTTTGCAGGATGTGCCAATAGGCCCCCCGCACGTTCAGATCACTGCTTTGCTGACGAAACAAAAGAACCAGCGATATCACTTCAGTAACCAGCCCACCGGCGGCCACCAGCAACATCGGCCCGGTGGCAAGTTCAACCGGAGCATTCAGACGCATCGCCCCCATGATGATCACGACAATCGCCATGACCAGCAGAAAACCACCGTTCAGAAATGCGCCCAGCAATTCGGCGCGATACCAGCCAAAGCTTTTCTCAGGGCTGGCCGACAATCTGGCCAACCGCGCGGCGATCAGGGCGATGACCACGCCTCCCACTGCGGAAAACGTGTGAAACGCGTCGGAAATGACGGCGATGGACCCGGACCACAAACCAACCGCCAACTCGATCACAAAATACACGCCGGTCAGCCACCCGGCAATTTTCAGACCCACACCACCAGAGGGCAAATGCCCCGAATGTCCCGAATGACCACCCATTGCTGTTCGCCTCCCCAAAAGACTACACCACGATCCTGAGGCAAAACCGGCAAATGTCCTAGGATCATCGCGCCACAACTGGCCTGCACACAGTCACGAGTGCGTGATGGCATCAGGCGACCGCAGGCGAACAGCGGGCAAAAATACAGGCTCTGGCTCAGGACGGCCCAGCCGTGCTATCGGGGGCGAAATGCGCAAGACAGGAGAACCCGGCATGGGCAACAGCGACAAGAAATCCGACAAAAAACCCGCCGGGAAATCCGCGGGAAAGTCTGGGGCGCGCAAGCAGCAGGTCTATACGCTGGTGGTTCAGATTGGCCGCAAGGATGGCGATGGCCTGCCCAAAAAGGCAACGGGTGCGGCGCTGATGTGCTATGCCAGCGGCGTGGACGAGGCCGAAGCGGTGCGTGAAACCGTGGCAATCCTGAAACAGGCCGACACCGCCCCGCTGGACGTCACCGGCTATGGCACCTTGGCCGAACGCGAGGCCGAAGGTCACGAGGTCGGCGATGATGAACGCGCGCTGATGCAACGCGCAGCAGAGGAAAACGCGGTGATCGTCGCGCAAATGACGCCGTTTTTCGACGATCCCGCCTGAATTCAACGGGTTTTAAAAACACCGACATCGCGGCGCGGAAGAAAATTCAGCGAATTTTCTTGGGACGGCCCTGTGGCTGCGCTCGCTACCTTTTGACCCCGAACCACTTTCGATAGATGGTGTCATAGGTGCCGTCTTCGCGCAGCGCCAACAGGGCCTGATTCACCTCTTCCACCAACGGACTGCCGGTGGGAAATATCATGCCATAGTTTTCCCGCAGGAAAACCGAACCGGCCATGCTTGCTTTGTCCATGCCTTCGTGGGTGGCGTAATAGGACAGGATCGGCGCGTCAAATACCACGGCTTCGATCTTGCCCGCCTCGAAATCTTCCAGCATCGGTGCCAGCCCGGCATACCCGCGAAAGTCGATCTCGCGCCGGTTCAGAAACCCGGCGGCGGTTGATCCGTCGATGGTCGCGACCCGCTGGCCGTAAAGGTCGTTAACCGAATTGACCGACCCGGTGATCGCCTCGACCGTCATCACCGAGGTGATTTTTGCCACAAACACCGACACCACAAACAACGAGGACACCACCAGCAGCACGCCAAACAAACGCCCGAATATGGTCTGCGGCACGCGTTCTTCAAAGCCGCCGTTGACCACAAGGTTCAGCGCCCACCAGAACGACGGAAACCACGCATTCTTGAGCGGCCGGTCAAAATAGGGCTGGGCGCGTCGTTCAAACATCCACATCAACATACCGCCAGCAATTAGCAGAACAAAGGCGATGCCCAGCGCCACCAACAGATCGCGCGACATCAACGCCTGCCAGATCGGATAGCTGCGCTGATTGCCCGCCGGGACCATGATTTGCAGACCGGATTCAAAAATCGGCTGGCTGAAATCCATGATGGATTCGCGCGCCGAAGTGATCGAGATATTGGCAATCGCCAGATCCGCGCGCCCGTCCGTGACCGATGTCAGCATGTCGGAAAACTGATCTTTCCGGGCGATCCGATAATCCCAGCCCAGCGCCTCGGACAGGGCCTCTAACAGCTCGATAGAGAACCCGGTATCGGCCCCGTCCTCGGTCATCGAAAAGGGTGGGCGGGTGACCGTGGACACGGTCAGGACCTGCGCGGCAGCGGACTGCGCCCAGAGTGTTACGATCAAACTGAGAACTACAACAATTCTGTGCATGGATCCGGCAAACTGATATCTGTTCCCCTTACGCATAAACCCTATATGGGGCAAGCCCGGTCTTTTCAGGCGACCCGCCTTTCGGCCAGTATGATGGCTTCGAACGCCGGCAACACCGGATAGACAGAGCGCCCGTGTTCCGGCAACCCGGCGCGGTCAAGCCCGGCCAGAATGCTGGCTTTCAGGTCATCCTTTTTGCGGCGCAACCGGCCAATGAACAGGCTTTCGGTGACTGTACCCCCGGCAATCAACGCCTCGTGACGTGGCAGCAGAAGTTGCCAGTAGGTGGCAACCGGACCAACATAAAGCGGAACGGCTCCGCTGCTTGCGGTCAGATGACGGGCGGCGACAAGAACGGATTCCTGGCCGAACAAGTATTCCACCTCGGACCCCGAAAGGACCAGCCGCTGTGACGGCGCAATGTCGATATCGCGCTTTAGCTCGAAATAAGGCGCGCGGATGCGGACCGGGGCAAAGCAGCCAAACGCAGGCACCTGCCGTGACAGAACATGCAGAATCGGCACGATTTCCCCGCCAGGGGTCAAGACCGTGTCCCCGCGCCGCAAATCCTTGATCGCGCGGTATCCGTCCGGGGTGGCAATCGGCGTGTCCGGCATCAGCGAAGGCATCGGGCCAACCGGCTCGACCTGATCCGACAGGGCCACATACAGAACATCCGGTGCCACATAGCGGTTCGGCCCCGGCTGCACCAGCGCCAGCGCGTCCTCCATCCGCACCGGGCGCGGCGCGTGAATTGGCACGATCAACACCCGATCCCGGTCGGTACGTTCAAGCGCCAACCGCCCCCACCCCGCCCTGGAATCCCATGAATAGGTAATCCGCAAAACATCCGTGCGCCCGGTTTCGGAATGGTTGATGGTCTGGTGCAAAACCCCGGCACCTTGGTCCAGTATCAGGGTCAACCCACCCCCCGGCACCGCCTGAAGCGAGAAATGCATCGGCCACGCGCCCGTGCGGTTGTAATACACCAGATGGCGCGGGCGATGAACCGCCGGCAGGCGCGTTTCCACCACCAACGACCCCCGCGTCAACAAGGCCTCCCCGCACAGGTCAACGGGCTTTTGCCCATCGGCAACCGGGCCAAGACCGACAGCGGAGTGGTGAAAGCTTTCGTGGTCAGACACGGCGATCCAACTCATGCCTCAGGCCGCCCGTGCATTGGCCATCAGCAACCTCGCCTCGAACCCGCGCAGGGTGCGCCGGGCGGCCCCGCCATAGCCTTCACCGGTTGTCGGATCAAGTTCCGGGAAAATGGTACAGATTTCGTCAACGATCGGCTGCTCGAACAGGTTCGTGGTTTGCGGACCGGGCAAAAAGCTTTCGGTTGGCAGGCCTTCAGAGTAAATCACCTGATGGCGATCGAACATAAGATGCACATAGGTAACCATGCCGCCGCATCTCCGAATCACCGAGCGGTCGTTCAACAGGTCTTTTGCGGCGATCAGAACCTCCTCTTCACCGAATAAAAGCTCGGCCAGACTGTCGCGCACCAGAACCCGGTGTTGCGGCGACAGCAACAGATCACCATGCGCGCCAAGGGTTCCCGCACGGATGCGGATCGGGGCGAAATCGCCCATCGCCTCGACGTCACGACTGCCCACCCAGCGCACCGGGCGGGGGCCTTCGTCGCGGGTGATGACCAGATCTCCGGGTTTGATGTCTTCGACCGCAATGTCGCCATCCTTGGTCTGAATCATCGTTCCCGCGACAAAACAGGGGATCGAACTGACGTTGACAAATGCGGTGTCGCTGTTGGTGCCGTCGCTTACCGTGTAGGTAAAGTTGATATCTTCGTTGTCTTCATCGTCTTTGTCTTCATCGTCTTTATCTTCGTCGTCTTTCTTGTCTTCGTCGTCTTTCTTGTCGTCGTCTTCTTCTTCGTCGTCGTCTTTTTCGTTGTCTTTCTTGTCCTCAACGTCACCGTCGCCAACGATGGTGATCGTACCATCGGCGTTCAGCCTGACGGCCTGACCGGTGTTCAGCGTCACCGTATCGCCGGCAACCACGGCAATTCCGTTGATATGAGTTATCGTCAGCGCGCCGCCGTTGCTGTTGGTGTCATTGTCCAGCACATCCAGGGTTTTGGACCCGGTTGGGGACAGATAGGTGGTGTCATCGGCGGCAATCAGTACCGTTTGCACGCTGTCACCAGCAATCAGCAGACTTGAATCGTAGGAACTGTCGGACACATCGGCGACCCCGATACGGATCGAATTGATCGACCCGGCAATCACCGGAATCGTCAGGGTCATGGTGACGGTAAACCCGTCCATTTCGGTATTATACTCGCCTTCGGTGTTGTCTACATACAGGTTTTCGTTGTTGGTCGAGTTGACGTTGCCGGGATCGGAATCGCCATTGCCCACCGACAGATCGACCTGAGCACCGTTGATCCAGACGCCGACAAAATCCTGATACACCGAATTCTCGTATTCTGGGTATTCATCCGACGCGAACACGAACTGCATCGTCATCACCTCGCCGGTGGGGATGAAATCCACATCCATAAACGACGCATCATAGGTGTGCGCCCCCGCAGCGTCATTGAACTCATCGTTATTGTTGGCGCCGCTGGTGTTGGTAGAGGTGCTGTTGCTTTGGTTCGCCTCACCGTGGGAGTTGGTGAAATCCTTGGCCTTGCCGGTGGAAAAGATCACCCCGGTATCGCCCGGCGTCACCCCCGGCGACGTGGTATCGCCGCCGGAATATATCCCTGACGACCCGTTGTCGCCACTATAGGACGCACTGACGACGTTTACCCCGTCGCCAAAGATCTCTTGCGCCATCGCCTTGGCGTTTGCACCTGTGTCAATGGCAAGCTCTGATGCTGCAACCATATTCTGCCCCAACCCATTGTTTTCGGAGGCAGATCATCCAACACAGCCGTTTCGCGCGGGGGTTTACCCCCGTCACGCATTGCAAACGCTTCGCGCGGTGGCGATGCGGTCGATCAAAAATGGCCGTATTTTTCGGCCTTGCTGCTGAATGCCCTGCCTCGGGTCATTATTATTATGCGATGATTAACACGGCACCGGTCTGTCTGTTAAGGACATTTCCCGCCAATGGGGTTGGCAACGCGACCTTTTCGTCACAAACCGGACACGCAAAGGCTGCACTTGCCGGCCCGACAGTCCAACACGGGGATCATTCCAATGCCAACCACCGACGCCACCGACGCCGTTCAACTGACCGCCGACCTTATCCGATGCCCCTCTGTCACCCCTATCGAGGGCGGCGCAATCGTGTTGCTAGAGAGCCTGCTGGGCGCGGCTGGCTTTACCTGTATCCGCACCGACCGCGGCGAGGTCAGCAACCTGTTTGCCCGCTGGGGGGCCAAGGGCCACGCCCGCACGTTCGGGTTCAACGGCCACACCGACGTCGTGCCGGTCGGGGACGAGGCCGCCTGGACAATGCCGCCCTTTGGGGCCGAGGTAAAAGACGGGTTCCTGTACGGGCGCGGGGCCACGGATATGAAATCCGGCGTGGCCGCCTTCGCCGCCGCCGCCATCGACTATGTCCGCGACACGCCGCCGGATGGCGCCATCATCCTGACCATCACCGGCGACGAAGAAGGAGCCTCCACCGACGGCACACTTGCCCTGCTGGACTTCATGGCGACAACGGGCGAAGCCATGTCCGCCTGCATCGTCGGCGAACCAACCTGCCCCGACCACATGGGCGAAATGATCAAGATCGGGCGGCGCGGGTCGATGACCGCGTGGTTTACCGTGATCGGCCAACAGGGCCACTCGGCCTATCCGCACCGCGCCCGCAACCCGCTGCCGGCGATGGCACGGCTGATGGACCGGCTGGCGTCGCACGAACTGGACCGGGGGACCGACCACTTTGACGCCTCGACGCTGGCCGTGGTCAACATCGACACGGGCAACACCGCGACAAACGTCATCCCGGCCCAATGCACAGGCACGGTGAATATCCGTTTCAACGACACCCATTCCGGCGCAAGCATTAGCGATTGGTTACAGGCCGAAGCCGCCAAAGTGGCCAAGGACTTCGATGTCAAAATATCCACGAACATCAAGATTTCCGGCGAAAGCTTTGTCACCCCGCCCGGCCCGCTTAGCGATCTGGTGGTCGCGGCGGTCAAGGCCGAAACCGGTATCGACCCGGTGTTGTCCACCTCGGGCGGTACCTCGGACGCGCGGTTTGTCAAGA
>NVQY01000115.1 GCA_002400675.1 Paracoccaceae bacterium
TTTGAGTCACGCAACCGGGTCAGGAAGGCTTCAAAGTCGTGCTGTTCGCGTTCAAGCCGTGCCAGTGTATCGCTTTTGTAGGCGTCAAAGGCGCTGTTGCCAGTGTTGCTCATCGCGCTGCGGCTGTGATGGCCCCAAGATTGACGACGCGAATCGCGCCGGCTTCGGCAGGAAGAATTGAACATGCGTTTGCTCCAGATCATGTAAAACAGCAGGGCGAGGCCAATGGGCCAGAAGAAGACAAAGCCAAGGACCATGGCGGCGATCCATGCGCCTTTGCCTTTGTCGTCAAGCCAGGCTTCGCTACGGGAAAACCAGCCCAAAGAAGCGGCTGGGACAGAGTCAGACATGGTGGTCATTGTTTGGGTTCTCCAGTTCTTGTTTCGATGTAAATGTCTTTTACATGCAAGAGATGTTGATTTTGCATCGGCTTTGCAAGAGCTAATGTGAAGGTTTATTACATTACTTGATATTATAAAGTAAAATCAGATAGTTGAGCTAGAGAAATTCGTAGTATTTCGTTGGGATTTGCGGAAAATACATGGTGCGGCGTGCCTGCTGCGGCCCAGATTCTGTCGAATTGCATCAGTGTAGCGGGACACACTTTGCTGCAGTGAATGACAGAGAAAACTGCAGCAAACGTTTTTTTGTGTAAGATGGATCATATAGCCGCGATTGAAAAGAGGGTTGATCGGCGTGCGCTCAATGCTCTTTAAACACCCTTTGAAACCAACAGTTCAGCCCGTGGCTTGCGGCTCCTGGTTTGTTTGCCGACTGTGTAACTAGTCATCACCTCCTCTATATCAAACCGACTGAACCTTACCCGGATCTCGGGCACATCGTTTATCGACATCAGGAACTTTCCCTGAATCCCGGCAAGTTGGTCGGCCAACCTGTCGAAGTCCTCCGCTCCGAACATTGCCTTACCATAATCGTCCTCACACCCCCAATAGGGGGGATCGAGATAGAACAGTGCCCCAGGGCGGTCGTACCGGGTGATAAATTCACTATATCCCAGACACTCGATCACAACGCCTGCCAGGCGCGCATGCACGTCCTCGAGCATCGGCTCCAGCGTCGTCAGGTTGAACCGACCCGGCCGATCAATGGATACGCCGAAATTGCGTCCTGAGACCTTGCCGCCAAAGGCCGTACGTTGCAGGTACAAGAACCGCGCTGCGCGCTCCAGATCGGTCAGGGTTTCGGCCCGGGTGGCGACCAGGCGTTCAAACTCGACCCGCGTGGTCAGCTGGAACCGCAGGCAGTCTAGAAATTGTGGGTAGTGCCGCTGCAGGATGCGAAACAGGTTGGCGATGTCACGGCCCAAGTCGTTGATCACTTCTGCGCGCGGGCGCATCGAGCGGCGCAGAAAAATTCCGCCCATGCCCACGAACGGCTCGGCGTAGGTGCTGTGCGGCGTGGCGTCCAGGATCGCTGTGATCCGCTTGGCCAGATTGCGCTTGCCACCCAACCAGGGGGCCACGGGTGCTACCTTTTGAACCGGTGTTAATGGCATGTTAAAAGCTCCTCTCTCAATACTGTGAACGCCCTTGCCGCAGCCATTGGGACCACCCCGTTACCGGCCGCAGCGGATCGGTCCAGCCCGTGGGCCAGCCCATCATCCAATCGCTGAAGGCAGGGTTTAATGTCAGGCCGTGCATCGAGAGCTTTTCCCCACAACTCAAACTCACCCGGACCCGGTGCGAAGATGGGAAGAAGGCCGGGGTCCAACCCGAGGCGATCAGAATGTCCCAGAATAGTGTCCAGGCACTTGCGGCGTTCTTGATCCCGACCTGCTTGCCAGTTTGGTTGGCGTCGGGGCGGAACTTCAGCCCCTCCGGGCCTGCCAGTATACAGGCCCGATTGCCGCTGCCCTTGAAAGTCGGTGTGGGCCAAAATGAAAAGGCGATCGCGCCGGTGAGACGCGCCGACTTCAGCCGCAGATTGGATGCGCGCAGCAACGCGATAGCCCAGGTGTTGAAGGTCTCCCACGACGTCGTACAAACCAAGGGTGAGATGGCCGGGGACGTTTTCGAAGAAACACCATTCGGGCTGTATCTCGCCAACGATGCGGGCGACATCTGGCCAGAGGTGGCGGGGGTCATCTTCGCCTTTTCTGAGGCCGGACAGGGTAAAGGGTTGGCAGGGATAACCGGCAGAGACGAGATGAACGCGTCCGCGCCACGGGCGGCCGTCAAAGGATCTGAGATCGTCCCAGACAGGTGCCGCACCCAAGGACGCGTCCGCCATCCGTGCCACGAGGGTGGCCGCGGCGAAACTGTTTCGCTCGACATAGCACACAGTTCGGTATCGCGATTCTGCCAGATGCAGCCCGATATCCAGTCCGCCAACACCGGCGCAAAGGCTGATTCCACGAATTTCGTCATGTCGTTCGGTGGGATGAAGAGCCACATGAGGCCTCATTTCCATCGCGATCAGGTCGCTTGGGTGAGGGGCTCAGTTCACGTCGTGATGGCCTCAAATTGTTAAATGCACCACATCGGGGGCATTTGATCGAAACATTACCACAGATGGCGTCAGGCTCCATCTTTAGTAACAGACGCGCGCATTTTGAGCAACGCAGTTCATGACTCGGCAACCAGAATCACCTCAGTATGCACGCTCCTTCGAGGGAAGAAGTGGCCATAATCTTGATTTGGTCGGCAGGGCGTAGTGTGAGATCTTTTGCCCTGTGTCGGAGGGGGTAACCCCTCCGGCCTTCACTTCACCAACCACTCCTCAACATCTGCGCTCACATCGCGCATCTTGACCCATCCCGCGCCCGTGACCTGCCCGGTGCGTACCCGGATACGACCAAGAACCCCAACAGAGGCCCATTCGGGTCGGTCTCGGCGCGGGACATAATCTGTCCCGGCCACATAGTCAGGGTTCAGTTTTTGCCGTTGCTGCGTGACGCGCGCGGCATCCACAGGCACGGCGATGCCAACGGGCACCTCATCGGCGGCATAGGAATGTTCGACCTCTTTGGTGGTCTCGCGCGTCACCTCGATCATGCGCGGTTCGCGGTGGATGCCAAGGTCGTTGCCAGCCGCATCGCTCAGCGGATATTCATCGAACAGCGGCACGTCGCGGGTCCGGGTGACAGTCGTCTGCACCGCTACGCCGTTGATGATCTCAACCACCTTTTCAGTGTATTCCTGCGTGGTGGTGGCCTGTTCTGTTTCGGTGACGGTTTCGGTGACGGTTTCGACCCAGGACACCACCTCGTAATCCTCAAAAATGTCACAGTCGAAATCATCTCGCAGGTATTTACCAGCCCACTTTAGGGACTCCGCGTTCATGGTCATTGTGGGCCGACTGGAAATGACACCGAACGGAGTCTCACCGGCCACAGCTTCCCGTACTTCGTCTCCTTCCAGCACCACAGAAATGCCGCGCCGGTCCTCGGCCAGAGGGTTGCCGTCCGCATGCAGATAGAATTCAGCAACGTCAGCGCCCCCACCCGTTACTGTCCCATCAACCGTCAGCGTCCCTGTGCCGTCAAGTTTTGCTTTGAGGTCCGCCAGACCGCCTGAATATGCGGTCAAAAAGTTGTACGCGGTGGATGCAGCGCGGGATGCCTTGAGACGCGCAACATCGGCAGTCAAGGTCGTGGCGGTGCTAGAGGCTTGGATCGAACTGGTGTTGCCCGCACTGGAGATTTCAAGTTTATTTGTGGGCGCAGTAACTCCAATGCCAACATTCCCGGCGCTGTCAATTCTCATGCGTTCTGCGCCGTTGGCTTCAAAACCCATGTAGTCGAACTGATGCGAATAGGCGATGCGCCCGACATACGCGCCCACAGTTTCGAAGGTAATTCTGCTAAAACCTGACGCGGCGGCCTCGTTGTTCAGGGTAAGTGTTGGTGTTGCATTTGCGTGGATTTCAGCCGACACAAAAGCCGACCCATCTCCGATGGAAAGGGAGGATGCAGGTGTGACGGTGCCAACCCCCACGCGGTTGGTTGACGCATCCACAAACAGGGTGCCGCTGTCGATGTCCAAATCACCCGCCGCATCGAGGGATACGACCTCTCGCCAGTTGATTGCCCCGGTGACCGTCACCCGATTACCAAACCAGAATTTCTGCGCGGTCAGTGATCCTGTTTGCCGCGTAGCAATGACACTAATGCCCGCGCTACTGCCCCGGTTGACCCAAGCAGTACAGTTATACGCCGAGCCGGGGCCGGGGCCACCGGTAACGGTTGATTCATTGTAGCGGTAAAATCCCGGAGCAATATCGACGGTGAAATCCGTCAAAAGTGATCCGCTTGCCGCACCAAGACCAAATGCCCCCGTTTTCATCAACCGACCCACCGTTTCATCCACCAAATTGGACTGAACCGCGTCCCCACTTGCCACATTGCCAGTCACCGACAGCTTGTCGGCACCACCGGCCACAAGGGCCACGGCGTTGGAGCCGGGGCGGCGCAGGCCGGTGTCTTCATCCGCGCTGAACCGCAGGCCCGGCTGTGCCAGTGTGCCGTCCGGAAACTTACCCGCTCCGGGACCGGCCAGCATCGTGGTCACGTCCGTGTTTGAGGTATCAAGTTCATCCAGCACCCGTTTGGTCCAGCCACGGGTGGGTTGAGCGGTATATGTCTGAGCCACAGCCGTTGATCCGAGGTAGTTGGGTGCGATGGTCAGACTGGTGTCGGACACCACCCCGGTGATCTCGTAAATGTTGCCGTCGGGCGCGTGTAGAGCATCACCGATCTGCACATTGGCAGAGARTGCGGTGCCTACCCCTGTGACGGTTGCCGAGCCGTTGGTTACGTTGATAGTTCCGGTTTTGTACCAGGTTGCCATGATTTTTCTTCCTTTAAGTTACTTCTGAGATTTCCCAGCTGATTGTGATGGGACCATTAGCGGTGATGCTATGAGTGAACGCGCGGGCATTTAGGAATATTCGCTGGAGTTTCCCCGTAGCCCACGGGGGGTCGACCAGAGTAGTCGGGTCATACATCCAAGGGTTAGCGAGACCCGGTTTAGTTGTTGCGTTCCAGTTCAATGCACCGTTCCAAGCAAATCCATGAAACACTTCAACACCAGTCGCCGCCCAGATGGAATTGACGCTTGCGCCAGACGCCAAATTCGGTAGCATTTTGGCTTTCGCCAAGAAGGTTCGATTGGCCATTTGCCACACGTCATTATCGCCAATGCGGATACCTGTGTTGATCCAGTTTAAGTCTACGCTACCATTGGATGTCAGACTTCCGTTATAGATAAACGACCCCTTGGCGACCGTAAGTGGCCTACTGATCACTGGTCCCGCGAGTTTGATAATATCCTGTTTAAAGTCGATCAGTACCCCTTCGGTGGGCACTCCATTCACATCTTCGGCATAGTTGTCGGACTGCAAAGTATCAGCTATTTTGGCGCGGGTGATTGATGCATCCACAATATGCGCCGCCGTCACAGACGCTTTGCGGATCATTACATCGTTCAGATAAACGCCTTTAGGGACCAGCACCCCGTTGACTATGGTATCCACCGTGTAGATCGCCAACAGGGGGTTGCCGCTGGCGATGCCATACAGAGGGTCCAGCGTGTCGGTCGGGCCTTTGTAGTTTTTCTTCAACGTCAACGATGTGTCGTTGGTCACGCTGGCGATCTGATAGCTGCGCCCGTCCGGGCCGGTGAACCAGTCGTCTGCCGCAACATTGGTTGCCCACAAGGTGCCAGTGCCGGTGATGGCCTTGGAGCCATTGGTGACGTTCACGCTGCCGACGCTGTAAACCTCGCCCATAAAGAACATCTTGTCGGCGGCAAACAGCAGGTCGCTGCTGGCGTTGACCCCATCGGCCAGATCAGAGGTGGATTTGATACCCGAAATATGGCCGTTGTTATCCGTTACCAGACTAAACCCAGCCTTGATACCGTCGATGCTGGTCTGTTGCAGCGTGGACGTGGCCTTTAGGCCTGTGGTGCCGTCCGGACCAAACACTTCTGTGTTCACTCCGATGACCTTATCCATTAGGGCTGAGTTAGGATCGATACTGAGATTTACAACATCGATCAAATCGGCGCGGGTCTTTGCTAACCCTTCGCCTTGCCGCTGCATGGTCAGACCGCCGACGTTGACCGCCCCGGCAAGGGTTGTATCACGGTCGAAATCAACCCGGATGATTGCCCGTTTGGCCTTGACCGGCGCAGTTAACTCAACCTCCGAGAGCTGAATTCCAGTGTCATTGGTCACGGAGGTATTGATGACGGTATCGAATTTCACAAATGCCGCGTCTTTGTCCTCCCAACGGACCCTGACTCGCACAGTGTAAGTGTTGTTGCCCTGAACCTGGACCGAGGCGTTGTAGATTTGCAGCTGCTGCACCGGGAACACCCAGCTGTCACCATTGCTGCCCCAACTGACACCGGCGTCGCCAGCCACATCGTAGGTCAGCACACCGCGTGACTTCATTTCTCCCAGTGGCGTATTCGCGGTTAGTCCCCACCCGGTGCCAAGGGTCCAGTACAGCGTCGTGCTGATCTCGTTGTCCGGCACCAGATTGGAGCCATCGCCGCCCACTTGCGCTTCGATCTTGGTTCTGAACTGACCGGTCACGTCGGCCTCAGTGACGCGCAGACCTTTGATCGTGTTAATCTCGGCATGGGACTGGGCAAGGCCGGTGATTGGGTCATTCACCTCGCCTTTCAGCCCCAGATGGTCAATCACCAGCGCGGCGGTCGAGGTCGCGGAAACGTCCTGCAACTGAACCAGTTCGGCACGGGCGTCCTGAACCACGCCGCTGATCCGCTCGGCAGTGGGCGAGCCGACTGAAAAGTCGGTATCAGTAGTTGTACGCTGAGCCACAAACCGAAACCTAGCCTGTCGTGCCCCCGGTGGGGCAACCACCTCTTCGGAGTAGGTCTTGACACCGCCAAAAGTTCGGAGGCCCGGAGTTAGTTGGGTATTCGAAATAGTCGTGCCTTGGGCGTCCTGCCATTGAACCACTGCCAGAACCTCATACTGCCCTGCAGCTATGGTCCGTCTAGATTGAAACCCGCACAGATACGTCTGGTTCTCGACTACTGCAAAAGCTGTTCCTGACGCATAAGTGGAAAGACCGGTGCCTCCGACATAGGTGAACTGGAACGTACCATCGGAAGTGTAATCGACATGATCGGCGGCGGCATTGAAGGCCCACTCGGCCCCCAGCACCCACATATTGACGTTCTGGAGGCGGTTGTCCGGGACCGAATTGACCAGATCACCACCAACTGCGGCTTCCATCACCTTGACATGACGAAGCAGTGCAGAGTCTGGCGACACTGTCAGGTTTTCCACATCTGTGGTCCGGGCATGGGCGTTGTTCAGCCCGGTGGCGGGATCGTTCACCGCGCCTTCCAGGTTGCTGAACCGCGTGACGATGGCGCTGCCTGAGCTGACTTTTACGTCCTCGATGTCCGTGATCCGGCCAGTGGCGGCGGGCAGGCCGGTGGTTGGGTTGTTGACCGCGCCGTCGAGCGACAGATGCGCCTGCACCAGCGCCGATGTGGACGAGGCCGC
>NVQY01000116.1 GCA_002400675.1 Paracoccaceae bacterium
AGTCCAGCTCGCGCCGCAGGCCCAGCCAATCCAGCAGGGTTGGTTTGTCTTCACTCACGCACGGTTTCCTTCCCAATCCCACACCCCCACCATGACGCCCCATCGCGTCACTGCCAAGCCCCCGGTGCCCGGCAACGGCCCCGCAACCCTTTTGTACAAAACCGACAAACCCGCTCCGTGGACAGGTACAAAACAAACAATCCCCCCTGCCTTGCATTGCCCCGCTCCTGCGCATAGGTAACGCCAAATTCGCGGGCTAATCCCCGTCCTCTGACCAAAAAGGAATATCCCATGGACGTTGGCGCACTCGGCCAGTTTCTGCCGCTTATCCTGATCTTTGCAATCATGTATTTCCTGCTGATCCGCCCGCAACAGAAAAAGGCCAAACAACATGCGGCGATGATCGACGCCGTGCGCCGGGGCGATCATGTGATCACCCAAGGGGGCATCCTCGGCAAGGTCACCAAGGTCAAGGACGATGGCGAAATCGAGGTGGAAATCGCTGCGGGTGTCAAGGTTCGGGTGGTCAAGGCGACCCTGTCGCAAGTGACAAGCAAGACCGAACCGGCCAAGTAAACTTTCGACGTAACCCATTCATAAGGCCGTGTAATGCTGCATATTGAGCTTTGGAAAAAGGTGCTGATCTGGCTGGTTTGCGCCGCCGGTGTGTTGCTGGCGTTGCCCAACGCATTCTATTCCCGCGTTGAACAATCCAACGACGCGCTTGCCGCAATCGAAGTTCAGGGCGCGACCGATGCTCTGGTCGAACAGGCCGCGCTGTGGCCGTCGTGGATGCCCTCATCATTGGTTAATCTCGGGCTTGACCTGCGGGGCGGTGCGCATCTGCTGGCCGAGGTTCAGGTCTCGGATGTGTACGCCGCCCGCATGGAATCCATGTGGCCGGAAGTTCGCGATGCCCTGCGCCCTCAACGCACCACGGTCGGCACGATCAGGCTGCAACCTTCGCCCCCCGACGAGATTCGCGTGCGCATCAGCAAGCCGGATGGCATGGCTAAGGCATTGGAAGTAGTGCGGGAATTGGCGCGTCCCATTCAGTCCCTGTCCGGCATCGGCTCCACGGATATCGAAGTGCGGGCCGAAAATGATGTGATAATTATCAGCCTGTCAGAGGCGGAAAAGATCGCCTCGGATGACCGCACCGTGCGTCAGGCGCTGGAAATCGTGCGCCGCCGCATCGACGAAGTTGGCACCCGCGAACCAACCATCCAACGTCAGGGTGCCGACCGCATCCTTATTCAGGTGCCCGGTATCGGCAGCGCGTCTGAGTTGAAAGAAATCATCGGCACCACCGCCCAACTGGCGTTTCACCCGGTTGTCGGGCGTGGGTCGGACGCAAATGCCGTTGCGGGCGTCGGCAACAAGATCGTGCCGTCGCTGGACGAAGAGGGCGTGTACTACACGGTTGAGTCCGCCCCGGTCGTGACCGGCGAAGAATTGACCGATGCCCAGCCCACGTTCGATCAGAACGGCCGCCCCGCGGTCAGTTTCCGCTTTAACACTTCTGGCGCGCGCAAGTTCGGCGACTACACCGCTGAAAACATTGGCAATCCCTTTGCCATTGTTCTGGATGACGAAGTGGTCAGCGCGCCGGTTATTCAATCCTATATTCCCGGCGGCTCGGGCATCATCACCGGGCAGTTCACGGTTGCAGAGACCACCAACCTTGCGGTCCTTCTGCGGGCCGGGGCCTTGCCGGCCAAGCTGAACTTTATCGAAGAACGCACCGTTGGCCCGGAACTGGGGCAGGACAGCATTGATGCGGGCAAGATCGCCACGATGGTCGCCTTTGCCGCCGTTCTGGTTTTCATGGCTGCGTCTTATGGGTTGTTCGGTCTCTTTGCCAACATTGCTTTGATCCTCAACATCGCGCTGATCTTTGGCTTGCYCAGCATGATTGGTGCCACGCTGACCCTGCCGGGCATTGCCGGGATCGTGTTGACGGTGGGCATGGCGGTGGACGCCAATGTGCTGGTGTTTGAACGTATCCGCGAAGAGCTGAAAACCGCGCGCGGGCCGTCCCGGGCGATTGAACTGGGTTATGAAAAGGCGCTTAGCGCTATTCTGGACGCCAACATTACCACCTTTATCACCGCTGTGATCCTGTTTGCCATGGGGTCCGGGCCGGTGCGGGGTTTTGCCATCACGCTGGGTCTGGGTATCCTGACATCGGTGTTCACGGCGCTCATGGTCACACGGGTGATGATCGTGATGTGGTACGACAAACGCCGCCCCAAAACGATCGAGGTGTGACATGCGACTAAGACTTGTACCCGAAAACACCAAGTTCGACTTTTTCAAACATTGGAAATTGTGGCTGGGCTTTTCGGCGCTGATGATGATGTTGGCCTTCGGGTCGTTCATGGTGCGTGGCCTGAACTTTGGCATCGACTTTCGCGGCGGCACGACGATCCGCACCCAAAGCACGCAACCTGTTGATATAGCAGCGTATCGCGTGGCCATTGCCCCTCTGGGCCTGGGCGATGTGTCCATTACCGAGGTGTTCGATCCCGGCTTTGGCCCCGAAGACAACGTGTCGATGATCCGCATTCAGGCACAGGAAGGCGAACAATCCGCCACCGCCGACATGATCAAAAACGTCAAGACCGCGTTGCAGCAGGTGGCCCCGGATGTCACCTTTGCCTCGGTGGAATCGGTTGGTCCCAAGGTCTCGGGAGAGTTGATTACATCGGCTGTTTTGTCCGTCGTTCTGGCGATCGGCGCGGTGCT
The DNA here is from genome assembly GCA_002400675.1 of Paracoccaceae bacterium. Classification (GTDB taxonomy): domain Bacteria; phylum Pseudomonadota; class Alphaproteobacteria; order Rhodobacterales; family Rhodobacteraceae; genus NVQY01. The sequence continues at coordinate 2,749 of NVQY01000116.1, forward strand.
TATCTATATCTGGTTACGCTTTGAGTGGCAGTTTGCACTGGGGGCGGTGATTGCCCTGATCCATGACGTGGTGCTGACCATCGGTGTGTTCTCCGAGGTGCAGATCAAGTTTGATCTGGCGATCATTGCCGCCTTGCTGACCATCGTCGGCTATTCGCTGAACGATACGGTGGTGGTGTTTGACCGGGTTCGCGAGAACCTGCGCAAATACAAGACCCTGTCGCTGGCCGAGGTCCTGAACAAGTCGATCAATGAAACTCTTAGCCGGACGGTGATGACCTCTGTGACCACGCTGTTGGCGCTGATTTCGCTGTATGTGCTGGGCGGAGACGTGATCCGTGGCTTTGTGTTTGCGATGATCTGGGGCGTGATTGTCGGCACCTATAGTTCGGTGTTCGTGGCCTCGTCTATCCTGTTGTATCTGGGCGTCAAACGCGACTGGTCCAAGAACAAGAAACCTTCGGGCAACCAGTTTTCCAACATTGATGCCTGACGTCCTTGCCACGGCGCTTGCGGTGCCGGGGCTGGGCTGGATGGGGTTGGCAATGCTGGCGGCGGGGCTGGTGCGCGGGTTCACCGGGTTTGGCACCGCGCTGATCTTCGTGCCGGTGGCCGGGCAGTTTCTGCCGGGGACCGAAGTGATCATGGTCATGGCCGTCACTGGCCTGTTCAGCATGATAACCCTGCTGCCCCGCGCCCTGAAATCCGCCGACAAGGCCGAGGTGGGCGCATTGGCGGCGGCAGCGGCGGTGTGCGTGCCGCTGGGCTTGTGGATATTGACGCAACTCGACGTGTTGACCATCCGCTGGATCGTGTCTGGCGTGGTGGCGGTGACTTTGGCGGCGGTGATAACCGGCTGGCGCTGGCACGGGCGGCTGGGGTGGCCGGGGCGCATCGCCATTGGTGCCGGGGCCGGAACGCTGGGCGGCATGACCGGGCTGACCGGGCCGACGGTGATCATCTTCTATCTGGCCAACGCCAAGTCGGCGCAGATGGTGCGGGCCAATACCATCGTGTTTCTGGCCATTCTCGATGTGGTTCTGGTGCTTAATCTGGCGCTGTTCGCGCAAACCCGCGCGGAACCGGTGTGGATTGCCGTCATGCTGGCGATCCCGTATCTGATTGCCACCATGATCGGTCAGGCGCTGTTTGATCCGCGCCACGAAAAGGCGTATCGGGTTGTGGCGTATTGTGTGGTGGGGCTGGCGTTACTGTCCGGTCTGCCACTGCTGGATTAAGGGGAACGCCCGTGAAGCTGACCGAAGTAAGGTATTCCGGCGTAAAGCCGGTCGACGGGTACGGCCCCGGCTTTGTGCGCATTGGCGGGCAAGTCTATGAGGGCATGGTGCTGACTGGAGTCACCGGCACGTCGCAATGGGGCGGGTACGAGGACGCGCAGGCGCTGGTGGCGCTGGCCGGTCAGGTCGACGTGTTGCTGGTCGGTACGGGCGGCGAAATCGCCCATATCCCCGCCGGGTTGCGCCGCACGATTGAGGCCGCCGGGATTGGCGTCGAGGTGATGAATTCCCCCGCTGCCTGCCGCACCTACAACGTGTTGCTGAACGAAGGCCGGCGCGTGGCGCTGGCCCTGATCCCGGTCTGAGGCCGCGCGCGTGAAGTGCCCCTGTCCCGCCCCCCTGCAAACGGGAAACCCGGCGATATGACCCTGATTGTCACCGATCTTGCCATCGCCCGTGGCGGCGTGCCGGTTCTGGAAGGCCTGAGTTTCCGGCTTGAGCCGGGCCGCGCGCTGGTGGTGCGTGGGCCAAACGGCATCGGCAAGACAACGTTGTTGCGCACGCTGGCCGGGCTTCAGCGGCCCTTGGCCGGGCAGATCGCGGGGGCCGAGGATACCATTGCCTACGCCGGGCACTCTGACGGCATCAAACCAACCCTAAGCGTGACCGAGAACCTGACCTTTTGGGCGCGGGTGTTTGGCGTGCCTGACATTGCCCCGGCACTGGCCGCTTACGAGTTGGACGATTTGGCGCAGCGGCACGCGGGCAACCTGTCGGCGGGGCAAAAACGCCGCCTTGGGCTGGCGCGTTTGCTGGTAACGGGTCGGCCAATCTGGATGCTGGACGAACCCACCGTGTCGCTGGATGTGGCGGCGGTCGAGATGTTTGCCGATGCCGTACGCGCGCATCTGGCGCAGGGTGGCAGCGCATTGATCGCCACGCATATCGAACTGGGGCTGGACGCCGACCTGTTAGACGTGGGACCGTTCCGGGCCAAACCCCGCGCGGTAGACGATTTTGACGGGGATTTCCTATGATTGCCCTGCTGATGCGCGATCTCAAACTGGCCTTTCGCGCCGGTGGTGGCTTTGGTCTGGGCCTCGCGTTCTTTCTGATCGTCACGGTGATGATCCCGTTCAGCGTTGGCCCTCAATCGTCGCTTTTGGCCACCATCGCGCCGGGCGTTCTGTGGCTCGGCGCGTTGCTGGCCTGCCTGTTGTCGCTGGACCGGTTGCTGGCGCTGGACTGGGAGGACGGCTCGCTTGACCTGCTGGCCACAGCCCCCTTGCCGCTGGAGGCGGTTGTCAGCCTCAAGGCGCTGGCCCATTGGCTGACCACCGGATTGCCGCTGGTGTTGGCGGCGCCGTTGCTGGGGGTGCTGCTGAACCTGCCGGGGCCGGGGTATGTTTGGCTGGTGACGTCGCTGGTTGTCGGCACGCCGGCGCTTAGCGTCATTGGCACCTTTGGCGCGGCGCTGACTGTGGGTCTGAAACGCGGCGGGTTGCTGATGAGCCTGCTGGTGCTGCCGCTATACGTGCCAACGCTGATTTTCGGGGCCGAAGTGGCGCGGCGCGGTGCCACCGGGATGGAGACCACCACGCCGTTGATGATGCTGGGTGGGATCACGGCGGCAACGATTGCCCTGCTGCCGTTTGCCAGTGCTGCGGTGTTGCGGGTCAACTTGCGCTAGGGACCGGGTCTTAACGCCGCATTTCGGGGCAACACACGGTTTCGTGTGATTGCCAAGGTTGGCCGGAAATGAGATGTATATGCCGGGCCTTTTTGGCCCGGTTTGAACATTGACGGAGCAGGCCCATGAGAGTTCGGAATTCCTATGCCATTTCTGCGCTGGTAGTGCTGAGCGCATGCGGAGCCGCCGTGCAAGTCCCAACCGAAGGGCAAGTGCCCGTAATCGTCGAGGAACTGCCCGAAGGCGTTGCCGCCATCGCCGCGAGTTACCAGAATCTCAACGCGGTTCAGCTGTTGCCGGACGGGTGTTATTGGTACAGCCATTCCGGGCCGGTTGAAACGACCTTGCTGCCGCTTCGCACCGAGTCCGGAAACCCGATCTGCGTGCGCGCCCCCGAACCGCACGAGCCACCCACAACCGGCTGATCCGGGCGGCTGGTCCGGGTACCGGCACCATCGGGCCGCTTGCCGCCGCCCGATGCAGGTGTGCCTGATTGCCGCGCCCTACAGCGTTTTGCGTTTTATCTGAGGCAACATATCACCAGTCCCTCCGAGGCAGTGATTGTGCAACAATCACGTTCGGTGGGGCTGGTGATTCAAATCGAACGCAAACGCCCTAGCTGTTGGCGGTCACATATTCCTCGGGCGGATAGAGATAGGCAGTCGAGCCGATCGGAACCCGGTCGTAAAGTTCGTTGATATGTGCCCTGACCATCCGTACACAGCCGGAGCTTGCCCGGCCACCGATTGACCCCGGATAGGGGGTGCCATGTATGCGCAGATAGGTGTCGCGATTGCCCACATAGAGGTACAGCGCCCGTGACCCCAGCGGGTTCTTAAGCCCCCCCGGCATGCCGTTTTCGACCCCGACATAAAGGCTGGGGTCGCGGCGGATCATGTTCTGGGTCGGCGTCCATCTGGGCCATTTCACCTTGCGCCGGATCTTGAAGGTTCCCGGTTCGTACAGGTCTCCGCGTGCGATGGCGACGCCGTAACGTGTGGCGGTGCCATCATTTTCGATGAAATACAGATACCGGGCGACCGCATCCACATGGATGTCACCGGGGATCAGTCCGTCCTTGGCCTGAACGCGCACCGGCAGGAACCGTGATTGCAGACCCCACGGGTTAGAGGTGTTCAGATCGAAGTTATCCGGCGTGACCACCGCGTCCCATTTATCCCACTGTGCCTGTCTGGAAGAGGCCGCGAATGCCGCCCCGGTGATGGGCAGCGAAAACATCGCCGCTGTACCAGCTAGAAAACCACGTCTTTTCATCATCTATCCTACTCGTCATCAGGAACGGCTGCCGAATCGGCGGATTCGGACATTTCCCCTATGTTTCGCACAATGCCCCTTAGGATGGTCCAATCACAATTTCGTTCAGTCCTCAATAAGTTCGCCTTGCGGGGTGTCGGGTTTGCCGCCGCTCTGCCCAATTGGTCGCACCATGGCCAGCACTAGCAAATGTGAATTGTCGTCCCCGCGCGGACCAGCTAGATAGCCCTCATGTCATTTAGCGAAAAAGCCAATGCCTTCTGGGCCTATGCCAATCCCAAGAAGTTCCTGACCACCACCGAACGGGTGTTGCCGTTTTTCTGGGTTCTGTCCGGGGTCTTTATTGCTGTCGGTCTGATCTGGGGGTTCTTTTTCACCCCGGACGATTATCGGCAGGGGGCCACGGTCAAGATCATCTATCTGCATGTGCCCAGTGCGATGCTGGCAATCAATATCTGGGTGATGATGCTGGCGACCTCGCTGGTGTGGCTGATACGTCGCCACCATGTCAGCGCG
>NVQY01000117.1 GCA_002400675.1 Paracoccaceae bacterium
AAAGGCCCGTTTGTCTACCTGTCAAAATACGCCATGCTGGCCTGTGGCCGCCACCCGGAAGTGAAAGAGGTGTTCTCTGACTGGCAACGTTTTGTGTCCTCGCGCGGCGTCGGCTTGCAGGATTTYRMRCTGGAAACCCCCTGGCGCCCGCCCAGCCTCATCCTCGAAACCGACCCGCCGGAACATACCCGCGCGCGCAAGGTCATGACCCGYGCCCTGTCGCCCAARGCCACYGCRGCCCTGCGCGAAGGCTTTCARSYGGCSGCRGACCAACTGGTTGATAAATTACTCGGGGTCGATGAGTTCGACGCCGTTCTCGATCTGGCCGAAGCCTACCCCACAAGCGTCTTCCCCGCCGCCGTCGGCTTTGCCACCAGCGACCGGCGCCGCTTGGTGGATTACGGCGCGATGGTGTTCAACGCGCTTGGCCCGGACAACGAATTGCGCCGCACCGCGATGGCGATGGGACCACACATCGTTCCGTGGATCACCGAGCAATGCAAACGCGAGAACCTAACATCCGAAGGCTTTGGAACAGTGATCTACGCCGCCGCGGACGCCGGTGAAATCACCCATGACGAGGCCGCCCTATTGGTGCGTTCGCTRTTGTCGGCGGGGGTCGATACCACCGTGACCGGCATCGGTAACCTGCTGTGGTGCCTCGCCAATAACCCCGACGAATTCGCCCGCCTCAAGGCCGACCCGAAACTGGCCCGCCCGGCGTTCGAAGAAGTCCTGCGCCTGACCTCACCGGTGCATTCGTTTTGCCGCACGGCCAATGCTGCGACACAGGTCAGCGGTGTGGATATCGCCAAGGGTACCAAGATCTTATGCGTGCTGGGGGCGGCAAATACCGACGAGGATCAATGGCCCGACGCGCACAGGTTCGACGTCACCCGCAAGCCCATGGGCCATATGGCCATGGGGGCCGGGGTTCACGCCTGCGTCGGGCAGACACTGGCGCGCGCTGAAGTGGGTGCGGTGCTGAACGCCCTGATCGCCAAGGTAGACAAGGTTGAGATGACCGGCCCGGCGGTCTGGCGGCCCAACAACGCCATTCACGCGCTCGACAGCATGGCGATCAGGTTTTCCTGACGCCGGGTGAAGATGCCGCTTGCGACGGCATCCTCGTTCTCTCAAAGACCTATCACGCCGCCGCCGACGTATCCGACGACGCGCATAGCGATTGCAGCTTTTCCACCCCGACCGGCTCGTCCGCCTGCATCGGCACCACCGCATACCTTGTCGACAACTCATTCGCCACTTTGGCGATCTGCGCCTGTTCAGCTTGCGCACGCTGACGCAACAAAGGCTGAGTCGTTGCCGCCGCCGCCAGACTCGAATTGACGATCCAGCCCCAAGGCACAATGCCCGCCCGTTTCAGATCATCCTGCAGATGCGCGGCCTCTAACACCGGGGTTGTTTCCGGCAAGGTCACCAGCAGGATCTTGGTCTGCTCGGGGTCCTGAATGCGCATCATCGGCGTGACCATACGCGCCTGTTGTTTGGCATCCGTATGGCGCAGAATGTCCTTGTGATAAGACCCGGTTGCGTCCAGCAACAACAACGTGTGGCCGGTGGGCGCGGTATCCATCACCACAAAATGCCGGGTACTTTCACGGATCACCTTAGAGAACGCCTGAAACACCGCGATTTCCTCGGTGCAGGGCGACCGCAGGTCTTCCTCAAGCATGGCGCGCGCCTGTGCGTCCAGATCGCGCCCCTTGGTGGTCAGGACGTGATCACGGTAGCGCGCGGTTTCCACTTCGGGATCAATGCGGCTGACGGTCAGCCCCGATTGCGACCCGGCCAGCGTTTCGGTGATATGCGCCGCAGGGTCGGTTGTGGTCAGCAAAACCTCGTGCCCGCGCGCCGCCAACTCGCTGGCCACGGCGGCGGCCATGGTGGTCTTGCCCACGCCGCCCTTGCCCATGAACATGATCAACCCCTTGCCGGGGGCCTCGATGTCGTCAACCAGACTGCCCAGCGATGGGAACTCCGCGCCCATCGCAATTTTGGCCCCATTGTCTGCGGAATCCTCGGCCCCGCTGGCAAAGCGTTTCAACGCCTCAATACCCACAAGGTTTTCCGAGCGCAGCGTGAATTCCGCCCGTGGCAACGCGGCCACCTCAGGCGTCATCGCCGCCAGCGCATCCCTGTCCCGCTTTAACAAAGCCTTGGCCAATGGATCACCGCCAGTATCGGCAGGCATCATGCCGTTGATCGCCAGATGCTGGTTCCTGATACCAATATCCGCCAACTCTATCGAAGTGCGCGCAACCTCCATCAACGCCGACTGACGCGGGCGTGCCACCAGAACCAGACGCGTGGTCGAGGCATCCGACAGACGATCCACCGCCGCCGCGTATTTCTCGCGCTGCTTTTCCAACCCGGCAAGCGGGCCAAGGCAGGACGCATCGCCCTTGCCGTCCTCAAGAAACCCGGACCATGCGCCGGGCAGTTTCAGCATGCGGATGGTGTGTCCGGTGGGGGCCGTGTCAAAGATCACATGATCATAGCGATCCACCAGTTCATTATCGGTTAACAGCGCGGTAAATTCGTCAAACGCGGCGATTTCGATGGTGCAGGCCCCCGAAAGCTGCTCCTCAATGCTGCGCAGGGCGTCCTCGGGCAGGATATCGCGCATCGGGCCGATGATGCGTTCGCGGTACTCGGCGGCGGCCTCTTCGGGGTTGATCTCAATCGCGTCAAGGCCGGGGGCCTTGGTGATTGCGGTGATCTTGTTGCCGATCTCAGTTTCGAACACCTGCCCGACGTTAGAGGCGGGATCGGTGCTGACCAGCAGCACCTTTTTGCCATGCGCGGTCAGATCAAGCGAGGTGGCGCAGGCAAGCGAGGTCTTGCCAACGCCCCCCTTGCCGGTGAAAAACACAAATTTTGGCAGATTGTCGAACATGATATTGCTCACTTTTATCTTAGGGTTGCGAAGGGTCAGCAGCAGCCGGACGCGGCCTTGTCATCGCCGCCGCAGCACCCGGTTGATTGCTCTTGCGCCACCACCTCGCTGGTGCCTGCCTCAAACCTCACACCAGCCATTTCGGCCAACTCACCACGCGCCGGATAGCGCCCGGATGATTGGCGAACCCCGTCCAGAATGATCACCGGCAGCCCCTCGACTCCGTCATTTTGCAGCACCGATTTGACCACCTCATTGGCGGCAAATTCGGCTGGTTCCTGGGACAGGTTGATGCGTTTGACGTCGACGCCTTGGCTTTTCAGCCAATCCAGGTCGGCGGCAAAGGTCACAAGGGTCTGATCAACCTCTGCGCCACAAATCCCGGTGGAACAGCACATTGCGGGGTCATAAACGGTTACGGTTTTCATCTGGTTTCTCCTTGAGAAGCTACGGTTTGTTTGAATTGGGCAAGAGCATCTGACAACCGGTCCAAAGCGGTCGTCAATCTGGCGCGGGTGCAGGCGATGTTAAGCCGCGCGAACCCGGCACCTTCGGGACCAAAGGCAATGCCCCGCGTCACCGCCCAGCCCGCCTTTTGGCGCAGAAAGGCGGTCAGATCGTCGGGTGCCAGGCCAAGCCCGCGAAAATCGAGCCAGACCAGAAAGGTGCCTTCGGGCTCAATCATTTTGACCCCCGCCAGCCCCTCAAGGCGATCACGCAGCACCGCCAGATTGCCGTGCAGATAGGCAATCACCGCATCCAGCCACGGCGCGCCGTCGCCATATGCGGCCAGCATGGCGACGCTGGCAAAAGCGTTGTTCTTGTTGACGGTCAGGCGGCTGTTTTCCACCTGAAACGCACGCCGGCGCACGTCATCCGCAATCACCGTGAAGGCCGAACAACACGCCGCGATGTTGAAACTCTTGGCCGGCGATATGCAGGTGATACTATTGGCCGCCGCCTGCGCGCCCAGCGTGGCAAACGGCGTATAGGCGTGACCCGCAAAGGTAATATCGCCGTGGATTTCATCCGCAATCACCAGCACATCGTGCCGTTGGCAGATGGTATCAAGCCGGGCCAGTTCATCGCGCGTCCACACCCGCCCCACAGGATTATGCGGGTTGCACAGATACAGCATCCGGTTGCGCGGATCGGCGGCAAGCCTCTCCAGCCCGTCAAAATCCATTTCATACCGCCCGTCGCGCAGGATCAGCGGATTGGGAACAACCCGGCGATGGTTTTCGCCAATGATGTCGTAGAAATCAAAGAACACCGGCGGTTGCACGATGATGCCGTCGCCCTCTTCGGTGAACAGGCTCGCCGCAATGGCAAGACTGTCCAGCACGTTGGGCGCGCGCAGGATATGACCCGGCTCCACCGTCCAGCCGTGGCGCGTTTGCAGCCAGCCGGTCAGCGCCGGCATCAAGCCCTCGGGCACGGTTTCATAGCCGAAAACACCGTGCTCCAGCCGCTCCTGCATGGCCGCGATGACCGGTGCAGGCGCGCGGAAATCCATATCGGCCACACCTGCGGGAAACAGATCGCTCCCATCGGCCCCCAGAACCATCGGGTGCCATTTCAGCGCCGGAACCGCGCGCCGGTCGATGTCCTCGTCAAAGTCGAACTTTGCCATGTCCGTCACCTCCGGGCCTGCGTTTTGCATCACTGCCCCATGCTCAGCCGCAGCGCCAGAGCCGCCAGCGTCACCGTCAGCACCGGCACCGTCAGCACGATCCCCACGCGAAAGTAATAGCCCCAGGTAATGACCATGCCCTTGCGCGAAATCACATGCAGCCAAAGCAGCGTCGCAAGGGATCCGATCGGGGTAATCTTTGGTCCCAGATCGCTGCCGATCACGTTGGCATAGATCATCGCGTCGCGGATTACGCCGGTGGCGTCCGTCGCCTCAATGGACAGCGCGCCAACCAGAACCGTCGGCATGTTGTTCATCACCGACGACAACAACGCGGTTAGAAATCCGGTGCCCATGGCGGCGGTCCATATGCCACCCCGGGCAAAATATTCCAGCGCAATGGCAATGTAATCGGTCAGGCCCTGATTGCGCAGCCCGTAGACTACCAGATACATGCCCAGCGAAAACACCACGATCTTCCACGGGGCTTCGCGCAGCACCTTGCCGGTGTTGATCACATGCCCGCGCGCCGCGATTACCAGCAACACCAGCATGCCGGTTGCGGCCACGGCGCTGACAGGGACACCCAGCGGCTCAAGCGCAAAGAACCCCACCAGCAGCAACGCCAGAACCAGCCAGCCGGCCCTGAATGTCGCCTTGTCGCGGATCGCGTCATTTGGTGCGCGCAACAGCGAGATGTCATAATTCTGGGGGATAGAACGGCGGAAATAGATCATCAGCACCACCAGAGAGGCGGCAATAGAGACAAAATTGACCGGCACCATCACGCTGGCATATTCCGCGAATCCCAGATCAAAGAAATCCGCCGATACAATGTTGACGAGGTTGGAAACCACCAGCGGCAGGCTGGCGGTATCGGCAATGAACCCCGCCGCCATCACCAGCGCCAGCGTGGCGGCAGGACCAAAGCCCAGCGCCACCAGCATCGCCATGACGATAGGTGTCAGGATCAACGCCGCGCCGTCATTGGCAAACAATGCCGCCACCGCCGCGCCCAACAGCACGATCAGCGCAAACAACGCCCGCCCGTTGCCACGTCCCCAGCGCGCCACATGCAGCGCGGCCCACTCAAAGAACCCGGCCTCATCCAGCAACAGGCTGATGATGATGACCGAAATAAAGGCCCCGGTGGCATTCCAGACGATGCCCCACACGACGATAATGTCGCTGGGTTGAATGACCCCCACCAACAAGGCGGCGACCGCCCCGGCAGAGGCGCTCCAGCCGATCCCCAGACCGCGCGGCTGCCAGATCACCAAAGCGATGGTGACGACGAATATCAAAATGGCGATCAGCATCGCGATGGTTCCTTTCCAAGGGGACTGCCCAGCGTGGGGCGACTATGGCGCGCGCAACCCGACACCCGTGGTAAGGGGGGTGTCTCTGCACGAAATCCGGGGGTATCTCTGGCCTGCATCATGGCGTCTGACCGGCCAAATTCTGATTGATCAGCGTGCAATAGCGCACCGTATCTATGTTGCCGCCGGTGACCACCGTGGCGATCACCCGGCCTTTGATGTCGATCTGCCCGTTCAGCACCGCAGCAATGCCCACCGCCGCGCCGGGTTCGACCACGATGCAAAAATGTTCAAACGCAAAGCGCATGGCGGCGCGCACGTCGGCGTCACTGGCCACCAGCCCGCCCGCCAACAGATCGCGGTTGATCGGGAAGGTCAGACTGTTGGGGATCGGCGTCATGATGGCATCGCAAATGGTGCGCCGCCCCTTGGGGTTACCCACCCTCTTGCCCGCCGCCAGCGACCGTTTGGTATCATCGAACAGCTCTGGCTCGACCGCATAGACCTGCGTTTGCGGCAACAACGCGCGCATGACAATCGCCGTGGACGCCGTCAGCCCACCCCCGCCGCAGGGGATCAGAACCGCATCCGGCTGCGCCCCAAGGGCAGCCGCCTGTTCGACCAGTTCCGTGGCCACGGTCCCGGCCCCGGCCAGCACCCGTGGGTCGGCGCTGGGTGGGACAACGGTGCGCCCGGTCTCAGCGCGCAGGCGCTCGACCTCGTCGTCGCTGGAAACGTCATCGCGCGCAAATGTGACGATGCTGGCCCCAAGCGCGCGGGTTGCATCCATCTTGGCTTGCGGCACGTCATCGGGCATCACAATCAGCGCATTGGTGCCCAAAAGCTGCGCCGCTAGCGCCACGCCCTGCGCGTGATTGCCAGAGGAATAGGTGATGACTCCGCTGGCCTTTTGCTCCGTCGTCAACTGACGGATGCAGTTATAGGCTCCGCGAATTTTGAACGCGCCGGTGCGCTGCATGTTCTCGGCTTTGATCAAAAGCCGCCCGCCCAGACGCGCATTCGCCCCGGCGCTTTCCAACAACGGCGTGCGGGTGACAACACCGGCCAGCGCCGTTTGCGCGTCAATCACATCATCAATCCCGATCGGGTGGGAATGCTGCGTTTTCATGGCTTTACCCCCGCGTCTTTTGCGATCTGAAACACCGCGTCGCCCCGCTCGACCTGCCCCAGCGCGCGTTTGCACAACACCAGCCCGGCGTAGGGCGATCGCAATTCATCCGCCGGCTTCCACGGCGCGTCCGGGTGATGGATCAGGCCGACGATCTCGTTCTCCGCCACCTCATCGCCGATGTCTTTCAGCGGCTCAAGAACGCCACTGTCATAGGCATAAACCGACCCGCAAACGTTGACTTCTCGGGTGCCGTGGGCGGGGTCGGGTTGATAGCCCGGCAGCATGCCCAGCGCGTGCAATACCCTGCGCACCCCGCGTTCGCAGCGGTGCAGGATGTCCGGCGTCACANCCCCCGCCACCGCCCAGTTCCGCCATCACTGAAACAACACCCTTGCGGTTGGCCGCCCCCATGGCCGTGGGCGCG
>NVQY01000118.1 GCA_002400675.1 Paracoccaceae bacterium
CCATGGCCAGCGTGGTTCTGGCCGAAGAACTGGGCCGCTGCACCTTTGGCGGGTTCTCTGCCGATTTGCTGGTGCATACGGACATGGCCAGCCCGCATCTGGCCAATGTCGGCACGCCGGAACAAATGGAGCGCTGGATGCCCGGCATCACCAGTGGTGAAAAGATTTGCGCGGTTGCGGTGACCGAGGCCGGGGCCGGATCAGACGTGGCCGGCATGCGCACCCGAGCGGTGCGGGACGGCAATGGCTGGGTGATCAACGGCACCAAGATGTTTATCACCAATGGCGTTTATGGCGATCTGTTTTTCGTCGCTGCCAAGACCGACCCCGAGGCCAAAGGGTCGCGCGGGGTGACGATCTTTGCGGTTGAAAAGGAAGCTGTTGGCTTTTCCGTGGGCAAGAAACTGAACAAAACCGGTTGGCTGTGTTCTGACACGGCAGAATTGGTCTTTGAGGACGTGCGCGTCACCGGGGATAACATTCTGGGCGAGGTCAACAAGGGCTTTTACGCCATCATGAAGAACTTTCAGAACGAACGCACGGTTCTGGGCGCGATGGCCATGGGCGAGGCCAGCAAAGCGATTGAACTGACGTTGGAATACGTCAAGAACCGCCCCGCCTTTGGTGGTGTCCTCTGGGACAAACAGGTGATCCGTCAGCGTCTGGCCGAACGCAGCGCACAGGTCGAGGCCGGCCGCCAGCTGACCTATCACGCGGCGTGGATGGACGCCCAGGGCATGGATTGCGTCAAGGAAGTGTCGATGGTCAAAGCCTATTGCGGTGATCTGGTGAACAAGGTCATGTATGATTGCGTTCAGTTCCACGGTGGCATGGGATACATGCGCGAAACCCCGGTGGAACGCATGTCACGCGACGCGCGTATCCAGTCCATCGGTGGCGGTGCCACCGAAGTGATGCTGGAAGAGATTGCTAAGCGGCTATAGGCGGTATGCACCAAACAAAATGACCCCCGGAGGCAGTGAAATGAATTATGAAACCATCAGTGTTCAACCTGTTGCCGGGGCCATCGGCGCGGAAATTCACGGGCTGGATCTGGCACAGGGTATCAGCGATCAGACCATTGCCGAGATTGCCCGCGCGCAGCGCGAGCATCTGGTGGTGTTCTTTCGCGATCAGGATATCTCACCAGCGCAGAATCTGGCGTTTGCCGGGCGGTTTGGTGAAATCCTTGAATATCCCATGATAAAGGGACTGGATGGGTTTCCCCAGATTGCCTCGGTGATCAAACTTGAATGCGAGACCAACAATTTTGGCGGTATCTGGCATTCCGATACCAGCTATATGGAAAAACCACCCAAGGCGGGGATGCTGGTTGCCCGCGAATTGCCGCCCTTTGGTGGCGATACTTTATTTGCCAATATSTATATGGCGTTTGATACCCTGTCAGACGGGATGAAAACCATGCTGAGCGGGTTSAAAGCAGTGAACACCACGGCCAAGGCTGATGCCTCGGCCACCCGCGAAGACCGCCTGAAAACCGCCGCCAAGCTTGACAAGGACACGGTCATTTCAGCGGTGCATCCGGTGGTGCGGACCCACCCCGAAACCGGCAAGAAAATCCTGTATGTCAACGTCGGCCACACTGCGCATTTTGAGGGTATGACCGAGGCTGAAAGCGCGCCCTTGCTGACCTATCTGCATGCCCATCAGTCCCGGCCCGAATTCACCTGCCGGTTCAACTGGCGGCCCGGTTCAATTGCGTTTTGGGACAACCGCGCGTGCCATCACAACCCGGTCAACGATTACCATGGGTTCAAACGGGCCATGCACCGGGTCACCCTGGCGGGTGAACGGCCATACTAACCCGGGTCAGCTTGGCTTGTCGCGCGCTTCCTGAATGGACACGACATCTGACTCCGCCGCTTCCGGCCGTCCGGCCTCGACCTCGGTCAATGGCTCAACCAATTTCATATCAAACAAACAGGTCCGGGCCAGTTGCTGATATTCGGCTGTGCCGCGTGTCTTCCACTTGATTTCCTTGTCGGTAACGTCGCGCAGCACCTTGGCAGGCGCGCCAACAACCATCGAGCGCGGCGGAATTTCGGTCCCGCCCCGGACAAATGCCTGTGCGCCGACAATCGATTCTGCGCCCACTTCGACACCATCCATAATGACGGCATTCATCCCCACCAGCGAATTGCGCCCGATGACACAACCATGCAGGATCGCCCCGTGACCGATATGGCCGTCCTCCTCGACTACAGCACCACGACCGGGAAAGGAATGGATGATGCAGTTGTCCTGCACATTGGCCCCGTCGCCGATCTCGATCTTGCCGAAATCACCACGCAGGCTGGCCCCGGGGCCGATATAGCAGCCATGCCCAAGGATTACATTGCCAATCAGAATAGCCTGGGGGTGAACATAGGTATCTTTGGGGATAACGGGAATGAATCCCTTGAATTCATAACAATATGCCACTGTATTCTCCTGGTAGGCTGGTCTGCATTTGCCCGGTTGATGCCTTGGTTATCACGCTAGACCAACAGAAAGTGGAACAGACCCTTGGCCACTGGTTTTTTTGCATCTTCCTGCCAGGCCACTGTTTCAATACTGGCCATGCGACGGCCCTTTTTCGATATTGTGGCCTTTGTGAACAACGTCCCCGCAAGCGCCGGGCGCAAATAGTCGATGGTCAGGTTGATCGGTTTGGGCAACAGGATATCCCAGTTACGAGATACAGATACCGAAGCGATGGCTTCCATGAAGCTGGCGGTGATGCCTCCGTGAAACGCGCCGATCACCGGGTTGCCGATATGGCGGTTTGATTGCTCCATCGAGGCGAATATGGCGTCATCATCCGCGTTGGTGATGGTGAAATCAATAAAGCGGAAAAACGGAACCCGCGCGCATTGCGCCTGCAATTCTTCAAGGGTCAACTTCCCGGTCCCATCGTGTTCAGCTTGTCAAGCATACTGGTTTCGCCACGGATGATCGAAAACGACGCAAAGCCGCGGGCGACTTCGGGCAGGCCGGGTGTGTCAAACCAGACCCGACCGCTGTTAAAAGCCACATGCCGGGTCTGGCGGTAACATTCGGCCGAGACGATAACATCGGCCCGCGATTGCGCCGGGCGCAAGTATTCCACCCGCAAATCCACCGTCGCCATGGTTGCCACATTGTCGATCGCCAGAAAATTGGCCAAACCAAATGCGCTGTCCAGCAGCGCGGTCAATATCCCGCCATGCAACATGGTGCCTTCGTCATCAACGCAAAAATCCGGGTTGAACGGCATGCGTACCTCAACCCCGCCCGCCTCGGCCTTTTCGACCTTCAGGTCCATCTCGGAAATCAGCCCGAGGGCGCGGGCATTCCAGACACTGGCGATCTGCGCCATCCGGGCTTTTGTGCTGTCATTCTGGTCCATGTCTGCCAACCTGATCCCGCCTTACTTGCCGGTAAACGTCGGTGTACGTTTCTCGATGAACGCGGCCAGTGCTTCGTGGTGGTCCGCCGTCTGGTGCATCAGCGCCTGATACCCGGCGGCGGCGTTCAGGAAATCCGGCAGGTCCATACGTTCAGCGTTGCGCATCAGGCGCTTGGCGGTTCGTACGGTTCGGGGCGGTTTGGCGGCAATAACGGCGGCGCGTTCGCGCGTGCGCTGCAACAGCTGATCATGCGGCGTCACTTCCAGCACCATACCCAGTTCCAGCGCCTCATCTGCCAAAACAATACGCCCTGAAAACGTCAGGTCCATCGCTTTTTGATGGCCCAGCCGGCGCAGCAGAAACCAACTGCCCGCGTCGCCCGGAATGATGCCCAGATTCAGGAAAACCTCGCCGAATTTGGCGCGCTCGGACGCGACCCGCATGTCGCACATCATGGTCAGGTCACAGCCGGCCCCAATCGCCGGACCGTTAACCGCGGCGATGGTCGGAATATCCATGTTATACAGCGCCAGCGGAACGCGCTGAATGCCGTTGATATAGCTTTCCGCCGCATCCAGAGGCACCTTGCGAAACACACTTTCCGGGTCGGCCATCTCTTTGATGTCACCCCCGGCGCAAAACGCCGATCCCGCTCCGGTCAGGATCATCACGCTGACGTCCCGGTTGGCCTGAACGGCGGCAAAGGCGGTTAACATCTGTTCGATCATGTCGGTCCCGGTGATCGGGTTGCGCCGGTCCGGGTCGTTCAGGGTAACAGTGGCGATTCGATTCTCTATCTCAGTCAGAACAAGCGGCGCAGACATGGGAATTTTCCTTTGGTTTGGTCGCTGGGCGGCGGTTTGGCTCCACTAAATCAAACACATGTTAGAAAAAGGTGCAAGACCCCCCACGTAATACAGATGCTGACATTGACAGAATACCACGAAGAGTTCTACAAAATCTAACAAGTGGTAGAAAACATCAGAACACCAGCAATCGGAGACCGATAATGACCAGCAAGGCATATGTAACCGGCGTGGGCATGGTCCCGTTCCAGAAACCCAGCGAAGCCGAAAGCTATGACATCATGGCGGCCAAAGCGGCCCGTGCGGCGTTGAAAGATGCCGGGCTGTCTTATGACCAGATCCAACAGGCCTATGTCGGCTATGTCTATGGCGACAGCACCTGTGGCCAGCGCGCGCTCTATCAGGTGGGGATGACGGGCATTCCGATTGTCAACGTGAACAACAATTGCTCGACCGGGTCTTCGGCGCTGTTTCTGGCCCGCCAGGCGGTGCAAAGCGGTGCGGTTGAATGCGCTATGGCGCTGGGGTTTGAACAGATGAAACCGGGCGCAATCGGTGCCGTCTTCGAAGACCGCGTCAGCCCGTTTCAGTCGTTTGACGACGCCACCGATGACATTGTAGGCGACAACGGCCTGCCTTTGGCGTTGCGCTATTTCGGCGGCGCGGGCAAGGCGCATATGGACGAATTTGGCACCACGATGGAGACCTTCGCCAAGATCCGCGCCAAGGCCAGCCGCCACGCCGCACAAAACCCGGTGGCCCTGTTTCGCAAAGAGATAACGGCCGACGATGTGATGGCCGACAAGGTGATCTGGCCCGGCGTGATGACCCGGCTGATGGCCTGTCCGCCCACTTGTGGTGCGGCAGCGGCGATCATCTGTTCCAAGGCGTTTGCCGATAAACACGGGCTGGATTCAACCGTTCGGATCGCCGCACAGGCAATGACCACGGATGGGCCGGAAACCTTTGGCGCCAAGGACATGCGCGAAGTGGTCGGATCAACCATGGCCCAAAACGCCGCCAATCAGGTGTATGAGGCGGCAGGCATCGGCCCCGAGGACATCAATGTCGTCGAATTGCACGATTGTTTCGCCCATAACGAACTAATCACCTACGAGGCAATTGGCCTGTGTGGGCGTGGCGAGGCGGGTAAGTTTGTCGATGACGGCGACAATACCTATGGCGGTAAATTTGTGACCAATCCGTCCGGCGGTCTGTTGTCCAAGGGGCACCCGTTGGGCGCGACCGGTCTGGCGCAATGCACCGAACTGGTCCAGCAATTGCGCGGCACGGCGGATGCGCGTCAGGTTGATGGCGCGCGATTGGCGTTGCAACATAACCTTGGGCTTGGTGGTGCCTGTGTGGTGACGCTTTATGAAACTGCGTGAAACCGGATCAAGGGGATAAACATGACAGGAAAACTTGACGGGCGCGTGGCGCTGGTATCCGGGTCTGGCCGTGGCATCGGACGTGAGATTGCCCTGAAACTGGCCGCTGATGGTGCGCGGATCGTGGTGAACGACCTGGACGCCGACCCAGCCAATGAAACCGCCGAAGCGATCCGTACGATGGGCGGCGAGGCGGTGGTTTGCGCGGGCAGTGTGACTGAGGGCGGTTTTGCCGACCGGTTTGTTCAAGCCGCGGTGGACAACTTTGGTAGCATCGACATCATCGTCAACAACGCCGGCTATACCTGGGACACGGTTGTTCAGAAAATGACCGACGACCAGTGGCACGCCATCATCGACGTGCATCTGACCGCGCCGTTCCAGATTCTGCGCGCCGCCCAGCCGGTTATGAGCGCGGCCGCCAAGGGTGAGGCCGCCGAGGGGCGCGAGGTGTTCCGCAAGGTGGTCAACATCTCGTCCATTGCCGGAACCGGTGGCAACGCGGGGCAGATCAACTATGCCGCCGCCAAGGCCGGCATTATCGGGCTGACCAAAACCATGGCCAAGGAATGGGGCCGCTACAAGATCAACGTCAACGCCGTGGCCTTTGGCCCGATCCGCACCCGCCTGACCGAAGCCCCGGCAGATGGCGTCGGCAAGATCACGGTCGAAGGCAAGGAAATCCGCGTTGGCGTGAACCCTGAATTGCTTAGCCAGATGGAACAGACCATCCCATTGGGCCGGGTCGGCACGCCCGAAGAAGCGGCTGGGGCGGTGTATTTGTTCTGCATCCCGGAATCGAATTATATCACTGGCCAGCACCTGATCTGCGGCGGGGGATTCGTACTGTGAACGTCCGGCAGGGGCCTTTGGATGATATTCGCATCATCGAGTTGGGCCATGTGATTGCCGGGCCGTTGTCTGCCACTTTGATGGGTGATTTTGGGGCCGATGTGATCAAGGTCGAAAACCCCAACGCACCTGACATGATGCGCGACCTTGGCCCCAAGGCGGTACAGGACGGCGTCGGTGTCTGGTGGAAAACCATTGCCCGCAACAAACGCATTCTGGCGCTGGACTGGAAGGGCGACAAGGGCCGTGCGATCCTGCGCCAACTGGTCGAAGGCGCGGACGTGCTGGTTGAGAACTTTCGTGCGGGCGTGTTGGAACGGGCCGGGATCGGGCCGGATGTACTGCACGACTGGAACCCCGATTTGGTGATCCTGCGCATCTCTGGCTATGGTCAGGACGGGCCGATGGTCAAGAAACCTGCCTTTGGCCGCGCCGCCGAGGCGCTGGCCGGGCTGCCGCATATCACCGGCCACCCGGACGGCCCGCCGATGCACCCCGGTTTTCCGGCGGCCGATTCCACCACCGGCCTGATGGGCGCATTGGGCGTGATGATGGCGCTGCACGCGCGCGGGCGCGATGGTCAACAACCACAACAGACAAGATCGAAGAACCTGCGATTGGCGCTGCACGCGCGCGGGCGCGATGGTCAACGTGGGCAGGTGGTTGATCTGGCCGTTTTTGGAGCACTGATGCGGCTGATCGACTATCATGTACCGGCCCTGACCGGGGCCAAATTGTCGCCCGTTCGCAACGGGCTGCGACAGCCGATGGATTTTGCCCCTGGCGGCATGTTCCGTACCAACGATGGCGTCTGGGTCACGGTTTCGGCTGGTGGGGTCGATACGGCGCGCCGCCTGCTGCGCGCCGTGGGCGGCGATGATCTGGCCGACGGCGGCGATGGCGAGGACGTGCTGTTCGGCCACGACGGTGACGA
>NVQY01000119.1 GCA_002400675.1 Paracoccaceae bacterium
GTCTGGGGAAAGGGGCGGCACGCCTTTAAACCATTTTGTGCAACAGAGTCGATAAGGATCAAGTACACATCCAGCCCAACTGCCCCACGCTTTGAGGGACTCTCCATGTTCACCTTTAGGAAGGGATTTCTTTAGCGCCCGTGCCAGCGTTGTCTGTTAGGATCAAAGAAAATATCGCCCCCCCATCCGGAGCGTTTTCAACGCTGATCGTTCCTCCGTGCGCATCGCAGACCTGTCGTACTATTGATAAACCGACACCGACACCGGGGAGCCCTGATTGTTTTCTATCACCCCGATCAAACCGATTAAATATACGGGTAAGGTCGGAGTCTGGCACGCCATCTCCATGGTCGCGCACCTGCCAGCCGGGTGGAGACTTTTGAACACTGATTTCAACCTCGCTGTCTACCGGTGAATGCAGAATCGCGTTTTCGACCAAATTCCGCAGGGCCATTCGCAAAAAGCCGGGGTTCCCGTAGGCCGGGGCGCTGGCGACGCCGCTCAAGGCTAGATATATTCCAGAGTCCAGTGCCGCCGGGGCCATATCACAGACCAGTTCAGAGGCGACTTGCACAAGGTTGATTTGCTCAAAGTCGGTTCCAGCCAGCATATCGGCACGGGACATATCTAGCAGCTGGTAAGTGATCCGCTCGATCTGTTCGAGATCAACCAACAGCTCTTTGCAGGCGGGTTCTGCGGTTGTGCTTTGCAAGCGTGATTTCAATACCGCAATTGGGGTGCGTATCTCGTGGGCCACATTGCCCGCAAAATTACGCTGTGTCTGATAGCCCTCTTCCATACGGGTAACCATTTGGTTTGTGGCGTTGATCAACGGGCGAATCTCATAGGGGGCCGCGTCGGGTTCGATGTGCTGACCCGTTGCCGAAGGGCTGATCCGCGATAATTGATCGAGCACCCGTGTCAACGGATTCAAGGAGTTGCGGGCAGCCAGAATGGCGGCGGCAAGAACAAGGGCAAGGGTCAGGCCGATCAATGGATATGAATGGCCAAGGATTTCACCCCAAAGAGGCGTCGGATTGGAATAAGGGTGCTTTCCCCCTTCGATTGCCGCAAGCCATTCCTTTTTGCCGTTCAGAACCAAGGGTACAGCAACCCCGGGTTGATCATTGGCAGTTCGGAACCAATAGCTGTCGGCTGTGGTGCCATAAATAGAAATGCGTGGCGGCAAGGGGGTGCTGGCCCCTGTAAGAGGGCTGCCGTTCAGGGAATAGAGGGCATAATCAATAACCCTGTTGTAGTCATCGGATCCGATCCGGAATGTTTTGATGGCCAATGACCCGTCTGGTGCTTCTTCCAGCCGTGACGCCATTTCTTTGGCTCCGGCTTCAAGTGTTTCATAGCGGTATTCAACAACATGTTCGACCAATACAGATCGGGATAAGGCCCCGACCAGGATGACACTGAAAATCGAGGCCAGTACCATATAGATCACGATATGACGCTGGAGCGATTCCGGCGCACCGAAAATTGCGCAATACAGACCGCGTGGAGTCATGCTATGTCTTCTTTAAGTAGATATCCGATCCCCCGAATGGTGTGGATATGTACTGTTACCCCGGCTTTTTCCAGCTTTTTGCGCAGACGGTGGGTGGCAACCTCGATTGCATTGGGGGTGGCTTCCTTGTCAAACCCATAAAGCGCTTCTTCCAGAGTTTCTTTTGCCACCACACGGCCAGTGCGGCGCAATAGGATTTCCAGCAGATCCATTTCGCGGCGGCTGAGTGAAAGCGGCTCTTGGCCAACGCTGGCTTGCCGGTTTACCGTATCAAAGACCAGATTGCCAACAGCAAGATCCACCCCGAGCGCACCACCGGGACGGCGCAGCAAGGCGCGGACACGGGCGATTAGTTCATCCATGTTGAAAGGCTTGACGAGATAATCGTCAGAACCGGCATTCAGCCCTGCAATGCGGTCCTCAAAAGCATCCCGCGCGGTGCAGATAAGCACCGGAAGGTTGTCGTGCCGTTTACGGATATGGGCCAGAACGCTCATGCCATCCGCATCCGGCAATCCCAGATCCAGAATACAAGCAGCATAGCGTACGCTGTCCAAAGCCGCCAATGCTCCGGCAGCGTCTGCAACGCGGTCAGGGGCAAATCCGGCCGAGCGCAAGGCTTTGGCCAGATTTTCCGCTAACCTGTCATGGTCTTCGACCAGCAATAGCCTCACGCGGTTCTCCGATTTATGGGGTCAGGGGTACCCAACCTGTGGTCCTTAGCGCAGACGATAGTCGACTTTGGAACCGTCATCGCCGGCAAAGCTGACTCTAACCAGCGTTCCATCAGTCGCGTACCATACATCGCGGGCCAAATCACCCGAGATCCGATAATGAGACGCCGCAACCTTGCCGTGGCCAGTTGCAACATTCTCGTTACCGACTTTACGCACCGAAATTCGCATTTTTTTGCCGTCAATTGTGTTTAGTACACTGCGCGCCTTGACGATATCCACGTTCCAAAGGCTGGCTGGCAACAAAGAACTGGCCCCCAAACTGATACTATGTGCTTCGCCGTTGTCATTGGTTGTAGACGACAATGCGGCAAGTTTTCCAGAACGCCATTGTTCGCTGCTTTTTTGTGCGAACTCATAGACAGACACACCAATAATCGGGACTTTTACTTTGATGTTGGTGTCCAGGCGGACCGTCAGGTTGGAGCCGGATTCACGAAAGGTAATGACATAATCGCCGATGTCTTTACCTTTGCGGATCACATCAAAAGCCAGTTTATTGCTGGCAGGGATTGAGGCGGCCAACGCCGGACCAGCGGCAATAGCAAGGGAAGCAAGCAGGGGGAAAAGATATTTTCTCATGGTGTGTGTGTCTTTCTTTTAGGGTGTTGAGGGGGGCGGGGTCAGATTGACCCCATGCCGATGAATAATTCGCGGTTTGCATCAATGATGGCGCGCCGGCCGTGCATTATGCGGGTATTGTCCAGCACGGCGATGTCGCCGTCTTGCCAGTTGATTTCATGGGTGCAGGATTCAGCAATTTCCGCCAACATCGAGATTTCTTCTGCGGTAACTTCGGAACCATCGGCCATCCGGTAACGGGGTTGCTCGTAATTGTGGGATGGGCCAAGAACTGCGTTGGCAAATGAATCGCAGCCGGAAAAGCGCGACGCGCGCACCGGATCCAGCGTCAGGTGATAGGTCATGGACCCATCTTCGTGCATTTCATAATCCTGCCCGGGTGTGACGGCTTTGAATTGCAGGATATGTTCCTGGGTGATCTGTTCAGGGGCCGTCAAGGCGGGGTGTTCGTTGACCAGATAGCGTTTCCACAATTCTTCGGGCAGACGGCGGGAAACCGTCATTTTCTGGGACCAGCGGGTGCGTAAATCTTCTGGCATCACCCCGAGCATTTCATGGCCGTCGCATATGGTGGTCTGCGAACCTTCAAAGGCGGCCGTGCGGGCATAAAAAGCAACCAGATCGGGGCAGCGTGGGGTGTTGCCGTTTTCGATATGCAGCCCGATTGGCCCAAGCCCCGCATCAACTTTCTGGGTGTTCTCTTCGGAATGATTACGTGCGGGATCAAAGGTGATATGCTTGCATAACTGCCCGACAAGGCCGGAAAATATGTGCATATCTACCGTAAAGCCCCGCAATACTGCCCAGCCATCGCGAACCAGCGCAGTATTTACGGCGGTGATGTCGGTTTGTGCAATACTACAACAGGTATTGTCCTGAGGGCGCAGGATATTATAGCTCATGGATAGAGGTCTCCGATTTTTCTTTGGTTAACAGTCCGGCATTAATCAGGGCACTAAGGACCGCGGGGCTATGGGCCTGGGGGCCAACAGAGCGGTCGATCAAGCGTGGGAACATCCGTTGAATACGAACAAACAGGCGTTCCTTGCCTTTTGGGAAGGCTTCTTTTCGCCCGGCCTCGATGGCGTCCCAAGCCTGTTGAGCCACGCGCGAGGCATCGTCCAAAGTCATGTCCATCGGTTCCACCAAGGCCGCAAAAGCGCCGGTTGCACCGGTTTTGGTGGCGCGTGGGGCGATATAGGTAACGTTGACGTTTTCCCCCCATAATTCACGACGTAGCGCATCCGAAAATCCGCGTAGCCCGAATTTGGTCGCGGAATAGGCGGCGAAATAGGGATAAGCGATGTCGCCAAACACAGAGCCGACATTGACCACGCGTCCCTGTGCCGCCCGCAACGCAGGTAACAGATCCCGGCAAAGGGCGATCGGGGCGGCAAGGTTGGTCATCAACATGCGTTCGAGCATATCGTCATCCAGCACGCTAAGGGCACCGACGGACAAGATGCCGGCATTGTTTATCAAGATGTCCAGATTGCCTGCGGTTGCGGCGCAAAGGGCGGCGCGCCCTTGTGGTTTGGTCACATCGGCCAGAACACATTCACAGGCGTCGCTGGCTGCTAAGTCCCGGGTTTCTTCCAAGGCGGCCAGAGTGCGGCCAGCCAAAATCAGGGCATAGCCGCGGTGGGCACCCTCAATCGCCAGTTCACGCCCGATCCCGGATCCGGCCCCTGTAATTAAAACGGTTTTACGGGTCATGCTGCGGTTTCTTTCTCGTTTGGAATGGATTGGGCGGGGACGGTTTGGGCCAGTTGCAGGGCTACACCCCGATTGGGGGTGCCCGCAGGCCGAATAAAACCGCTGCTGCGCGGATCGACGATCACAAGGCGTTCGGGACGGGCATAGACGGGCAGATCTGAAAGATGTGACTCGATGCGGTCCATTGAAATCGGGGCCACCGGGGCGACGACCAATGTCAGATTGCCGGCATCCAAAACCAATGCCGAGCAAGCAATCATCGGGTCTGCCGCCAGCAGTCGTTCAACCCATTCCGGATTGATATTGCGTCCGGCGGCGGTCACGATCAGATTGTCTTTGCGTCCCTCAACAACCAGACGCCCATTTTCAAAATGCCCCAGATCGCCGGTTTTCCAACGGCAAGGGGCCGCATCGTGATGCAGGTATCCGTCCATGACGGTCGGGCCGGAAACGACGATTTCACCGTCTTCGATAGCCACGCCCAAACCATCAAGAACCCTGCCAACCGTACCAGGTTCATTGTCACCAACCCGGTTCAACGCAACGACGGAACAGGCTTCGGACAGGCCATACCCTTCAAATACGGGGATTCCGGCCGCAATGGCCTGACGCAGCATGGCGGGGGAGGCTGGCGCACCGCCCATGGCGACAAAACGCAGGCTGTCCGGAGCTGCGGGGCCACCTTGTTGCATATCGGTCAGCCAGGCGGTCAGCAATTTTGGCGCAAGCAGGCTCATGGTTGGGCGGTGGGTTGCAAATACCTGCGCCATTACGCCGGGGGCGTGACCGAACAGGGCGGCCATGGCTTCGGGCGCAAAGACAGTGCGTGCGCCTGCCATTACGGGCAGAAACATGCCGCAAATCTGCTCTAGTAACTGGGCGGCGGGCAGCACCGAAAGGTAAACATCCTCTCGCGAGGTTTCTACCGCATTTGACAAGGCGCTAATCGAGGCGCTGATCTGTTGTTCCCCAATGATCACGCCTTTGGGATGACCCGAGGAACCAGAGGTATAGATAATCCGGCGATGTCCGGGAGTCACCGACCTTGCGGGGCCGGTCTGCGATAACAGTGTCTCCAGACAGGGTAAATCATGGCCGGTGCCGCCGATCATGGCCTTGATCCCGGAGTCCTGAATGATGTGGGCTATTTGTTCTGCGCCAAAGAAATGCGGAATAGGGACCAGATGCTTGCCCGCAAGCGTTGCCGCCAGATCCGCCACCACATAGTCTGGACCGTTTGGCAGAGCCAGACCGATTGTCTCGGGTTCTTGTTCAAGTGCCGCGGCTGCACCCGCGACACGGGCGGCCAATTCAGCCCAGCTAAGGTGGGTTTCGCCGTATTGAAAGGCAGTCTCATTCGCACGCTCACGGGCGTGTTGCCAAAGGCGATCGAAAAACTGTTTCATGCTGCCGCCCTCAGAAAACGGGTGTGATGACGAGAGCAGTGTTCTGCGGAAATGGCACAAACAACGGGGTTCGTTGCATAATAACGACCCCAGTCACCGGCATTATCCATCCGTGCCGGATCGGCAGGGGCCAGTTCTATCAGTTCCATTTTCAACTTACGGAAAATCTGGCGCAGCCGTGAAGTGGCCGTAAACATGCAATATGTCTTGCCCCGGGCCTGCCCTTCGATGACGACGCCTGCAAAGAGGGGCAGGATCGCTGTGGGGGTTGCTGTGGCCAACGTCACAACCTCCAGAATTTCGTCACGTTTGACAGGCAGGTTCAGGCCCTTTGAAATTGCGGCCTCGACCGGAGTATTCAAATAGATCTGGCTGAAAAAATCGCCTTTTGCCTCGCGTAGGCCAGTGGCGGCAATGATCTTGCCGTGTTGGTTGGTCGCCAAAATCATTTCGTCGGCATGTGCAGGAATAACAGCCCCGTATTGGTTGTCGTATACATTTTCGATCAGTTCGGCACCTGCCTCCCATCTGGCCGTGCCGCGTCTTGCCAATTCCGTTGTCATGCTATGCTCCTGCACTTTGCATTAGGTTACATCAGTCTCCCTAATAGGCATTGCTTACAGGACCCTTACGTGTTGGGTGCTGTCGCAAAGGTTGGCCTTGATCAGCCCGACCCCAGTGGCGTGAACGGCCAACTGGCAGTCGGGTGTTGTCACGACGAGGCTCCTGCGATGATACCCGCTCCATCGTCGCCAAATCGCTCTTCCGAGGTATTTCATGCCCCGCAGGATTTCATTGCGTGCCTCAGCCCCAGATGTTGAGGGCTTGTYAACGCCGATGTAAAAATGACCTGGGTCGCCGGTTAAAAAGTGACCGACCTGTTATGGCTTTCTTTCGTTTTGAGGGAGAGCGGATTGCTAACAGGAGAAGAGGTCATGGAGATCAGGATTTTACACAAGCAAGGTAAAAGCATTCACGCGATTGCGCGGGAGTTGTCGGTCAGCCGCGGGACGGTTCGAAAGTATTTGCGCCAGCCTGAACTGTCGGTGGGCTATGGTCCGCGCAAAGGGCGGGCTTCAAAGCTGGACCCGTTCAAGGATTATCTGCGAGACAGGATCAGGAACGCCGCGCCACGTCGACTGCCTGCTACGGTTTATCTGCGCGAGATCTGCGAACTTGGTTATGGCGGCGGGATCACGATCCTGAAGGACTGGCTTTTGTCGCAACGGCCCGCCCAGGAAACACCGGCGATCATCCGGTTCGAGACGCCGCCCGCCGGCTGGCAGGGGATGCTTGCATCCCTGAGAAGCGGGCAAACAGGCCCAGGTTGACTGGACCTCGATCAGGCGCGGTAAGAACAAGCTTTCTGCCTTTGTCGGCACCCTGGGGTTCAGCCGGTTGAG
>NVQY01000120.1 GCA_002400675.1 Paracoccaceae bacterium
CGCGGTGCGCGACCCGCCGTATACGCCGCCCATGTAGACGCCGGCGATCAGGGCGAGGGCTTCGTTCACGTCCCATTTGAAGGTGAACGAGATCAGGATCGAGGCGGCCATGGTCACCGACAGGCCGGGAATTGCGCCCACGTAAATGCCCGCCATTGTGCCGGCTGCGGTCAGAAACAACAGCGTTGGATCGAACCACGACAGGGCGAGAAAACCAAGGATTTCCACCCTAGAACAGCCCCTGCAACAGGGTCCCCCGTGGCAGAACCACCTGAAACGCCACGCGAAAAATCAGATATATGGCCCCAAGCGCAACCGCGCTGATGCCCGCCGTCATAAACACATTGCGCCGCCACAAAAAGCCGATTGAGACCAACAGGAACAGCCCCGACGCCACCACAAACCCCAGCCACGGCATCACCGCCACGTAAATCGCCACCAACCCCAGCATAACCATCTGCCGCAACGGCGTAATCTGGCGCACAAACCGCCCAACGCCGCCGCCGCCAGATGGCCGCCGCGCGGTATCGCGCAAAATCCACAGCCCCGAGATAACCATAACCCCCGAGGCCAGCATCGGAAACACCCCCGGCGTGGACAGGCCGCTAAACCCGGAAATCAGCACCGATTGCCAGAACAACCACGCGCTGGCGAGAAGTATGAGAACGATGAACACAAGCTCTCCGGGCCGGCGTGAATTGTCTGGTGGCATTGGGGCTGGCTCCGATTTGAGATGTGCAAAAAGGCCGGTCCGGGGTTGCCGGGCCGGCCCATGGGTGCGCCGGTTACGGGCGCGGAATACCCAGAGTTTCCGGGTTCACCTTGGCAGCGCCAGTATCCTGAAGCGCCCATGCCGTGACCTGCTGCCACTTTTTCAGAAACGCGTCAGCCTCGTCGCCTGAAATCCCCATCAGGACGTTGCCCCGATTGGTCATCAGGGTCTGATAGGCTTCGTCTTGCGCAGCGGTGGCAAAGGCGGCGACATATATTGCCTTGATGTCGTCAGGCGTGTCACGCTTGACGAACACACCGTAAAACGGCCCCCAGGGCAGGAAATTCGCCATGTCGGGCAGGGCGTCGGTGATTGCCGGAACGCCGGGCAACGGGCCGATTTCCTCGCCGTTGACCACGGCCAGCGCGCGCATGTTGCCGGCTTTGATCTGCTCGGCGGCGGCGGACAGACCCGCAGGCATAAAGTCAACTTCGCCACCCAGCATCGCGGTCAGGCCGGGGCCTTCGCCGCCAAACGGGATCGCGGTGACGTCAAACGGTGCAGAGTTCGAGATCAGCGCGCTGACCGTCGACGGCAGGCCGCCCGGGCCGGTTGAACCCATTTTCACCATGCCGGGATTGGCGGCGATATCGGCCATCAATTCGCCCATGCTCTGGTATTTCGAGGCCGCCGGCACAACCACCACGGCCACGCCGCGTCCAAGGATGTTCACCGGGTAGAAACTGGAATAATCCAGCGAACTTACCCCCATGATCGGGTGCAACTGCGGGTTCTCGGCCCCGTACAGAAAGGTATAGCCGTCCGCCGCCGCGGTGTTGACATAGGCGGTCGAAATGGCCCCGGCACCGCCGGATTTGTTCAGCACAACGATCGATTTGCCCAAGGCCGCTTCGGCCGCCGGGTTTATCGCGCGCGCAACGGTATCGGTCGCCCCGCCCGCGCCCCACATCACTACGCCCAGAACTTCGCGTTCCGGGAATTCGGCCTGGGCCATCGTTGCAGTCAGGGTCAGAGCGGTCAGTGCTCCTGCTATTTTACGGATCATATTTTCCTCCTAAGTGTCTGTTTTACAAATAAATATAGATGCTCATCCAGAATACAGACCGCGCGTTCAGCGGCCCGGCCAAAACCATGGCATGGGGTCAGTTTAACAACTGCGCTGGCAATTAACATACTAATAAACATCCTTACTCACCGCACGCCCGGCGCGCCTTGGGGGCGATGTGTGCGAATTTGCACGGTCAATTGTATGCGGAAAAGGTACGATATGCCCAAGCAATCCGAAATCCGCACCAAGGCCACGGCACCAGATATGCAAAGCCTGCTGTGCGGATAATCAGGAGCGACCCTAATGAGCAAACCCACCAACAAATCCGTCGAACAGCCGCAATCAGGTGCCGGCGCGCGCCGCGCACAGGGCGAATTTGTGCGCGGCGTCAGCGGGTTCCGCAGCGTTTTGGGGCAGGGCCTAGATTTGCCGGCGCACCCCGGTCGCTATCACCTGTTTGTCGCGCTCAACTGCCCGTGGTGCCGCTGGGGCCGCTGCGCCCGATGCCCTACCCAGAGGCGTACCAACACCCTGAACTGGCAGGGTATTTCCGTCAACCTGCGCCTTTGGGCGGCCTTATTCCTGCGTGGCCAGCGCGTCGCTGACGGCGCGCACAACGGCGAGGCTGGTCAAGGCACCGTCGGCTTCGCCTTTTTCGAAATCATCGCCGCTTTGGGCCATTTGGTTGGTGATATGGGCGAAACACACCACCGATTTCCCGCGCGCTGCGGCAAAGGCGTAAAGGGCTGCGGCCTCCATTTCCACCGCCAGAATGCCACGGTCGCGGTTGGCGGCGATGGCCTTTTCCGTCTCGCGGTAAGGGGCGTCGGTGGTCCATGCAGCCCCCTTGACCACGCTAAAGGGCAGGGCGTCAAACGCGCCCTTTAACCGGGCCAGAACCGGGGCCGGGGCGGGGGCAAAATCGGACGGGGCAAGATAATGATAGCTGGTGCCTTCGTCCCGTAACGCCTTGTCAATCAACACAAAACAGGGCGACGGGATGGTTTCGGCAATCTGCCCCGCCGAGGTGATGCTGATCAACAACTGGCAGCCTGAGGCAAACAACTGCTCGGCCAACAGCACCGCGAACGAGGCCCCGACCGCATTGCCGATCACGCCGATTTCGCGGCCCTCATGGGTGAACGTGAACAGGTCGGTGTGATAGCACGCCCAGACCCCACAACGTTGCGCCCGCCCCGAGGCCCGCAGCCAGCGCACGATGTCCCCATCCGGGTCCAGCAGGCAGACATCCGGCACCTTGCCTTGTGTCAGGCCGCGTTGGCGC
Source organism: Paracoccaceae bacterium (assembly GCA_002400675.1). Lineage (GTDB taxonomy): Bacteria > Pseudomonadota > Alphaproteobacteria > Rhodobacterales > Rhodobacteraceae > NVQY01. The sequence continues at coordinate 3,067 of NVQY01000120.1, forward strand.
CGGCCTTCGCGCAACAGGTTTTCCGGGCGGAACACCGATTGATCGCGAGGGTATTTGTCCGTCAGGATCGGCGGGTCGACGGGGGAGGTCATGGGCGTGAAATCATCAGGATCGGGTTCCTTGGGGGGTGTGGAATATGCGGTTTTGTACTTGTTTCAGGTGTGGAATATGCCGTTTTGTACTTGTTTCATGCTGGACAAATTGTCAATTAAACGATTGAATAATGGACCATCTGACCCGCGGCGCCCCAAGCTGCGCCACCGGCCCCAACGACCAAAAGACCCCTGCAAAAGGAAATCTGAAATGGCAATCGCGAATATTCTCAAAGCTGTAATTCTGGGGGTCATCCTGACGCTGACCGCGCCATCCGGCAAGGGCTGGGCGCAAGAACCCGTCACCTTGATATCGGGCGATATCACCCTGAATGGCACCCTTGTTCTGGCCGATGGGCAAACCCTGTCGGACGGCATTATCCTGCTGACCCACGGCACCCTTGCCCATAATGGCATGGAGACCATTCAGGGCTTGCAGTCCGTCCTTGAGGAACGCGGCATCAGCACCCTTGCGATCACCCTTGGCCTTGGCATCAGCGACCGTACCGGGTTCTATGACTGCACGATCCCAAGCCGGCATTTGCATCAGGACGGCGTGGCGGAAATCGGTCAATGGCTGGCGTGGCTAAAGGATCAGGGCGCGCAAGACATCACCATCATGGGCCATTCGCGCGGCGGCAACCAGACCGCGTGGTTTGCGGCCGAAAATGCCAATGCCGGTTTTTCCCGGGTGATCCTGCTGGCACCGATGCTGGGCGATCCGGTGAAACAGGCCGCCGGGTACGAGGCCCGCTATGGCCAGCCGCTGGCCGGGCTGTTGAGCAAAGCGCAGGACATGGTTGCGGCGGGCAAGGGCGATGATCTGATGGCGGTGCCCGGCCTGCTTTATTGCAAGGACACCAGGGCCAGTGCGGCGGCATTTGTGTCGTATTACGCACCCGAACCGCGACGTGATACCGCCACCTTGCTGCCGGTGATCGCCCAGCCGGTTCTGGTGATTGGCGGCACCGCCGATCAGGTCGTCACCGGCCTGCAAGCGGCGGTCGCGCCCTTGAGCGACGATGAAAACCTTACGCTGGTGATGATCGAAGACGCTGACCACAGCTTTCTCGACTTTTCCGCCGAAGACGTGGCCGACGCCATAGAAGAGTTCGTGAAAGGCTGACGCGCCCCTCCTGTGTAAGTCCTCATTTATGGATTAACGGCGATGATACCGTCTTCAGGAATTTCTTGTGCCTGCGGGCGGTGTGGTCAAAGCGGCGATAGACCGCAATCTTGGCCGCGTCGGTGACAAAGGCCCAAATGATCGAATAGGACCAGATCAACCCCACATCGAACCACGACAGCGGTGCCATCAGCCCGAACGGATACAGCACCAGGGCGGTCGCCGCGAGTTTGGTGCCGATCGCCGACCAGATCATCACTGGTGCCGGATAGGGGCGCTGAATGAACCAGCCACGGGCGCGCGCAACAAACAGCGCCATGTGGCCCGATACCGCCATCTTAAGGAATACATAGGTCTGAATCTTGTCCACCGGCAACTTTAGCCAGTCCATCGCCAGATAGAGCATCAGAAAACTGCCGATGGTGCCAATCGCCCCCATCACCGTCGATACCGACAGCACCCGGTGCATGTCCCAGCGCACCGGTTTCGGGTCCAGCCAGGTGTTGTCATAGGCAATGGTCATGATCGGAATGTCGTTGAAGAACGCCAGCAGGATGATCATCACCGCCGTGATCGGATAGAAATCGTAAATGATCATCGCCAGCACGACAAAGACCATGATCCGTATGGTTTCGTTGATACGATAGATCGCATAAGAGTTCATTCGCTCGAAAATCCGCCGCGCCTCTTCGATTGCGTGGATGATCGTGGACAGCCCCGGCTGGGTCAGGATCAGATCGGCGGCGGCGCGGGCGGCGTCGGTGGCTCCGCTGACGGCGATGCCAACATCGGCCTGTTTCAGCGCTGGCGCATCATTGACGCCATCGCCGGTCATGCCCACGAGATGGCCGCGATCCTGTAGGGTCTGGACGATGGCGTATTTATGTTCGGGAAACACTTGGGCGAACCCGTCAGCCTGTTCGACCCGCTCGCCCACATCGTTGACGATGCTTGACCCGTCTTCACCAAACAGATCGGTTGCCGGCTGAATGTCGCGCCCAAGGCCAAGCCCGCCAGAGATTTCGCGGGCGATTGCCACGTTGTCGCCGGTGACCATTTTGACATCGACGCCGTGCAAGCGTGCCTGCCGGATCATTTCGGCGGAATCCTCGCGCGGGGGGTCGAACATCGGCAAGATTCCAAGAAAAGTCCAGTTCTGATCGTCGTCCATCCGCGCCACGCCAAGCGTGCGAAACCCCTTGGCGGCCAGCCCGTCAACCAACTGTCTGGCCCGCACGGCATCGTCGCCGGACAGGTTGGTCAGCGCCTCGATCACCTGAGGCGCGCCCTTGGTGACGCGAAATCTTTGACCGTCGGCGGCGGTAATGGCGGCCTCGGTACGCTTGGTTATAGGATCGAACGGCGTGAATTCGGTCTGGGTGTAGCCATCGGTGATATTGGCGTCGTCAAGACCTCCGATCACCGCCAGATCAATGGCATCGGCGTTTTCCGCCTTAGAGGCCAGCGCCGCCGCAAGGATCAGTGATTGCGCATCCGGCGCGGCAAACACAATCGGGTCGCCCAGCGTCAGCCGGTTTTGGGTCAGCGTGCCGGTTTTGTCCGAAAACAGAATATCAATGCCGGCCATTTCCTCGATTGATTGCAGACGCGAAACGATGGCCTTTTTCTTTGACAGCTTCAGCGCCCCTGCCGCCATGGTCACCGACAGAACCGCAGGCATCGCGACAGGAATTGACGCGACGGTCAGGATCAGCGCGAATTGCACGATGTCAAGGATCGGCGTGTCGCGGTAAAGCTGCACCATGATCAGGATAACCACCAGCCCGAGGCTGACGAAGATCAGGTAATCACCAATCGCCAGAACCGCTTTCTGGAAATGCGACGGGGCACCAGCACTTTGCACCAGACTGGCGGTGCGACCGAAAAAGGTGCTGGCCCCGGTGGCGGTTACCACCGCTTCCATCTCGCCCTGCTTGGCGATTGCGCCGGAATAGGCCAGCTCTCCGACGGTCTTGTCAACCGGCAGGGATTCCCCGGTCAGGGCGGACTGGTCGACCGCCAGATACTGGCCGGTGACCAATGTGGCGTCGGCGGGGATGATGTCTCCGGCCCGCAAGCGGATCACGTCGCCGGGTACCAATTGGGCCGCATCCAGCATCGACCACTGCCCGTCACGCAGCACCCGCGCCTTGAGGGCAAGTTGGTTCTTGAGCGCGTCAAGCGCGCTGGCGGCCTTGTATTCCTGCCAGAAACCGATGCCGGCATTGAACAGCAACAGCGCCATGATGATCACGAAATCCGGCCAGTGCTGCACCAGCGCCGACAGAATGGCCGCCACTTCGATCATCCACGGGATCGGCCCCCAGAAATAGTGCAGGAATTTCAGGAGCGGGCTGGAGTGGTTTTCCTGCAAGGTGTTGGCACCGTGTTTTTCAAGCCGCCGCGCCGCCTCTTGCTTGCTCAGACCCAAGGACAGATCGGTGTCGTCAGGCGTCGGGACCGGTGACTCGGCCAAGGGCTTTTTCATTGTTCAAATCTCCTGAAGGCACCACCGGGGTCGACTGCCGGGCGCATCCGCTGCAAATTTCCAGTCTGTAACTTTTCAGTCATGGCCATACCCCATCTCATTACCAGAGCCATTTGCGAAACCCTTGATCGGTTTCCTGTCTCTGCTTTCTTGCCGGCGTGCAGGGCGGTTCCGGCCCCGCATGCCGCTGTTGATTTGCACGTTAACCCATCTTTGCCAGCGCCGCGCGCGCCGCCAGACCAAACGCTTCGGACAGCGTCGGGTGCGGGTGAATGGTGGCGGCCAGTTGCGGCAGCGTCACGCCGTTGGCAACCGCCAGCGCGGCCTCTCCGATCAGGCCGGCGGCACCGGCCACCAGCACGTGAATGCCGACGATACGCAGATCCTTGCGCTGGTAGACAATGCGCGCCAGCCCCTCGGCCTCGCCAGAGATCTGCGCGCGGGCATCAATACGATAGTCGTATTCAGCCACCGCCACATCCAGCCCAGCGGCGCGGGCGGCCGTTTCGGTCAACCCGGCCATGCCAAGTTCGGGATGCGAGAAAATCACCGCGCTGTTGGTCTCGGGGCGCGGCCAGCC
>NVQY01000121.1 GCA_002400675.1 Paracoccaceae bacterium
TAAACATCACCTGTCGCCAGTGGATCGAAAGCGATCCGCGACTCTTCAGGGCAGCATTATAGGATCGTCAGTTCGTAGTTTTGTATTTCTGCGGTATGGTCTGCTCATACAGCACGGGTAACACCTTGGGTTCTCGCCGTGAATCCCTCCCAGATAGTTGGGCAACATTGCCGGGGTTCCCATTAAAAATGGGGGATTACCACGTGATGAAGGGATGGCAATACAAAACCAGAACCGTTCAGGAAGGACAAAATACCAAGTGGGACGCGTCGATCACCATTCACTGGCTATACAGGCCACAACGAAAAACAAAAGGTACTCGCGCTACTGCACTGACTCGGGACCAGCCGACACTTTTTGCAGCAGCGCTGCGATTTCGTCGCGCACTTCGGAACTCCCCCGCATCAATGAGCGCGCCTGCGCCAATGGTGCCATCTGTTCGATACTTGGATCCACCTGGAATAGTTGAGCCGATTGTGCAGCAACCTGTGAATAATGAGTATCCTCCTGACTGGGAACGGTTTCCCATTCTTCCGCCATCCAAAATCCTCGCGCTGCCCCATTCAGGTCCTCTGCAACTGTCAATACCTGCCCAACTTTTCCAAATTCTCCGTTCTGCTGCAATGCCTTTGCCCGCAGCCTGTTTGCACCGGGCTCACTTAGCCCGACGAGTTCAACTAATGCTCGATAGGGCGCTTTTCTTGCCACTTCGATTTCAGCTTGCATCATTCGGCGCTTCTTATAGTTCAGGGAATCGCCAGATTTCTTCAACCATATTTCAGCCTCATCGGGAAATCCTAGACCAAGCAACCTCCCTGCCATCTGCTCCCCCACTTGCGCCGATACGTATTCAGATCCACCCGTTTCGGAATCAATCGCGTATCGCAAGAATGTCACATCATCTGCCCGCTCAGACATCAAAGTGAGGAGTGACGTCAACGCCGCATGATTTTCGCTTTCGCTATCCTGTTCTTGCAGTTCTTCCTGTGCGGCAAACGCCTCTTTGAACCGGCCGGCCAGCGCCAACGCAACTACCTGTGTCCTAATCAATTTGCCTTCAAGATTGGTTCCACGGTACTCCGTCGCGTAGGCCGTCACCAAGTCTGGTAGATCCGGCGCAAGAGCCTTACGGGATTCGTATCTGTTTCCAATCAGTTCCATCAGTGCTTTGGGCGAATATTCAGTCCCTTCGACAATTGAATTCATCAACTCTCTTTCCTCCGTTTCTGTATCCCCATTCAGTTCAGCCAGCGATGCTTCTGCAAAATCAATTCCGGACACAATCTCTCCACCAGAACGCCTGGTCGTTCTTAGGATAGAATTTGCCATTTGGGCATCACCGGCCTCGGCATACATTCGACTAAGTCTAGGCCCCAATCGATCACGTAGATGAGGTGGCAAGCGTGAAAAGGATTGCAAAACCGCATCATTGTTCACATTTGCCGCAACGGATTGTTCCGATAACAGCGACCAGAGCGCGACGTCCCCTTTACAAGTTTGCTGACCTGCAAACGGGTTTTCAATTACTGTTTCTTCTGCATCAAGAACCTCTGAAAGCCCCAGCAATACTTGGATTTCAGTGCTGCTCTTCCGGCTCAGTTGGATAGCTTGCCTTGCTTCGGCCCCGAATCCGAAGAACAGGTAGAAGCGCGCCATATCTACAGCCGCGTCTGGTTGAAGCTTGTCGAACTCTCCATACAACTGTGATCGAAGCTGACTGATTTCATCCGCGTAGTTCCCTCCACGCCCCCAACTGGCAACGGCCACAAACTTCGAATCCGTACAAGTTGATTCAGTTGAAGAACGATCAAGTAGTGCGACCGCCGCGGCCAAATCACGATCTATGACTGTTGTTACAGAAAGAGACACTGGCAAAGAATCCTCGGGACCTTCAACGGGCATTTTCAGATCTGGGTTTCCGTTATCTTTCAGACCAACTGGTCTGGAGATTTCTCTCAACTCCAAGAGCCCTTGATCCGACGCGCGTTCAATTTGTGCCAACAACCGCTCTTCGGAAACATTGATGTTGGAATAGCTTCTTTCGATTTGACGCGCTACGACCGGTTTCATTGCCGTAGAATGACTATTCTTAATTACCTGGCCAATTACAACTGGTAATAGGGCCGGTTTCGTATTTGTTGGCTTTTGTTGCGTATCAGGTATTGAAAATCGATATGTGGTTTGGTTGATGGTTGGTTCATTTTCCTGTTGCCATTTCTCTGGTTGCTCTTTTGCATTTTTTACATCTATTATGACGAGGTTCGCACTGTCAGTAAAGCTCGTGATTAAACAATCACACGCTAGCGAGAAGACAAGATCGGACCCTGCGCCATCCTGAGATATTGCAGTAATCCGTTTTTTCGGTATCCGGTCAAATACTTGCGAAAAGTCGAACAGAACAGTGGGRGCATCAATTTTCAGCGAGAATGATCTATTTGATTCAGTTATCGTCCAGCCAAATTTTTTGGGTAATGTTAAAACCAGCCTTGAAAAGTTTTCATGCTCCCCAGATCGAACAGTAATCGTTTGCGCAAAGGAGTGGTTGGCGTTCATCCAGAAGGCCATCAAAATGAGCAGAAGGCGTATCATGCGGCTTCCTGCTTGACCGCCTTCAAGGCCTCTTCAAGTTCTGCGAATCCAGGACGGATGTGAGACGGCGTGTTTTGACGTCCCACTTCTATACAAATTGCCGCAGTGTGGTTATGCAAATTGGCAACAAGGACCTCTCGGATTAGTTGATAGAAATGGCCATCCTCTTCAACCACAGCCTGTACCCTGGCCGAAAACGGACCTACCAAACCATAAGCCAGAAATACCCCAAGAAACGTTCCCACCAATGCGCCGCCAATCATTTTACCAAGGATTTCAGGTGGTTGGTCAATTGATCCCATCGTCTTAATCACGCCCAAGACCGCCGCAACAATGCCCAACGCCGGCAATCCATCCGCCAGTGTTTGCAATGCATGGCTGGAATGTAAGGCGTGATGCAGGTTCGCTTCGATTCTCTTCTCCAGCACTTCTTCAACTTGATGTGGGTCATCATAATTCATTGAAGCCGATCGCATTGTGTCGCAAATTAGTCCCACAGCTTCGTCATCACTTAGAATCTTTGGGTATTTCCCGAATATCGACGAGTTCTGGGGGTCTTCGACGTGCTGTTCGACTTCGACTGGGTTTTGCTTGGCCAAGCGAATTAGCGCAAAAAGCAGACACAACAAATCTCGATAGTCTTCTGGTTTCCATTTTGATCCTTTGAAGACCTTTGCCGTGTCTTTGATAGTATGCTTGATCTCACTCAAGCTGTTGCTGATCATAAAGGCACCAGTTGCTGCGCCGCCAATTATCATCATTTCATAAGGTAGGGATTTCAAAATGACAGCCATCTTGCCGCCTGCCGCTAGATATCCACCAAACACCATGACAAAGATCATAACGATGCCAATAAGTCCGATCATGACCAGTCTCCTTGCTATGCTGACTTGCTACACTGTCGTTGCTTTGCCTTAACAAAGGATAAGTTTGGTGGAACTTATTCTTTTGGGACCCAAGCATTACGGCCCGCAAGCAAAACGCWGACGGTGTAAGCGGTCTTTGGTTTTAACCCTGCCATAATACTTGCTGCTGAATCTGGGCGCATTCGGCCCAGGAAACCTGCGGCAAATTCCGGTGCCATCTCTTCGAACAAGGCAGCCGCATCCTTGGGTTTCATTTTTTGGTATACGTCTGTCAATCGGGTCAAGTCACCTTCGGAGGCACCATCAGCAATTGTGAGGGTCGCACTCAACTTTTCTTCGGCTTCGACCAGTTCCGCTAGTTTCAGGTCAATAGCGCGTTCAGCAATTTCGAGAGCTTTCATTCGGTCTTCAATCTGAATTTCCTGCCGGTTCAGTTTTTGTTCGCGATTCTGCAAAGCACTAACTAAAAGTTGCAAATCGCCCGGCGTTGGGTCCGCGGGGCTCGTCATATCTTTAGAGTCCGATTCATGCTCAACCGCGTCAGGCAACCCCAGCGCCGTTGGTGTTCCGGCCTGAACACCCAACCGCAGAATTGCCGAGCCAAGCAAGAGAATCGCAACGACCAGCAGGGCACCACCGCGAAGCCGTCGCATTCGGGGCTTGCCACCACTCATTGCCGAACTCCGCTGTCGCCTCTGTCATGGCGAACGAACATTGGTCCGTCCGTGGGGCGAGGTGCTTCGTTTTGCTTGGGTTTTTGCCCTTCTGGGTTGGTTTCTGGAATGTCATGCATCGACGCCATCAGCAATTCCAACCGATGCGCAACCACTTCAGCCCGGCCAGTCAAGTCACCCAACACCGCGTTGGAACCTTCATTCGTTTCGCGCGCGGCAACAAGTGTTCTGGTCAAATCGTCGACCTGGGCCGACAACAGCGCCACCGCACCGCCGACGCCTTTTTCAAGGTCATTGAACCGGTTCAGGCGACGCGCCAGAATGAAACAAAAGAATCCGGCACCCAGCGCACCGGCAATTAAAAGAAAATCCGCAACAAGTTCCACATTTTCCTCCTAGTTTAAAACAAATTCCATGATCAACAGGTCTCGGACCCTGCCTCTTCCGGTGACAATTTGCACCCGACGAAGCATTTGTGATCGCAATCGAACCAACGCCAACGGACCAGTCAGATCCTTCAACTCAAGCGCGCGCAGATAGCCGTTCAGCACATCTGTAACTCTTGGTAGTATCATCGACACTTCACGTTCATATTCTGAGTTCACTTCAAGTTGTGCCCGGAATCTCAGGAACGAAACCGACTGACCGGGCATCATCGAGATGGTAATTGGATCGATTTCGACAAATGCAATATCGTCCATCACTGTTTTGTTGTCGCTGCCCGCCATCATTTCCGAACCTGAGTACTCAGGATCTCCTGCCCCGCCGTGCGATTCGGGGCCAGTCCCGGTCATGTCGCCTTCGGCAGCTTGATGCCCAAGGGGAATCAAGCCCGATTTCATAGCGTAAAACCCGGCACCGCCCCCGACCAAAGCCAGTATCAATGCCACAAGCATTGAAGACTTTCTGGACTTGGCGGGTTTCTCTTCCCCATTGGCGACGGCGTCAGTCATATCACTTCCCGATTTATCGAACGCTCTCTTCATAACCTCTCAGGAGCTAACCGATTGTTAAGGCCAATCGAAGAAAGATGTTTTACGCCGCACAGAATGTCGGTGTTACGGAGGATGACGTGCAGCCGATCAAGTATCTCTGGTCAAGTTTGGACACACGCAAACAAATAATGGTTGTCGCCGCGATTATGGCGATATTGGTAAGCGTTCTAACGCTATCCAAGATGGCATCATCACCAAATTTAACACTGTTATATGCAGGGCTTGAGGGCCGAACAGCCGGCGAAACCGTGCGCGCGCTTGAGGGTATGAACGTGCCTTACGAGGTGCGCGGTGGGTCGATTTTTGTTCCCGCGAATCGGCGGGACGAACTGCGCATGACACTTGCCGCGGAAGGATTGCCGGCAAATGGCAGCCGTGGCTACGAATTGCTTGATTCGCTCAGCGGGTTTGGCACCACGTCGCAGATGTTCGACGCCGCATACTGGCGCGCCAAAGAGGGAGAGCTTGCACGGACAATCGTGACGAGTTCCTTTGTAAGCCAGGCCCGCGTGCATATCGCCAACAGAGATTCGAACCCCTTTCGCCAGACAGTCGACGCCACGGCGTCCGTTTCCCTAGTCCCGTCGGGGGCCCCGATCACCCCGGCCCAGGCCAATGCGCTGCGCTATCTGATTGCGTCAGCCGTTTCTGGGATGAGCGTTGAGAATGTGGCAGTTATAGATGCCAACGGCACCCTGATCGGGGCGCCAGAAAGTGCGGCCGGACCAGGCACGGCGGATGACCGGGCGCAGGTTCTGCGGGAACGCATCATGCGTTTGGTCGAAGCACGGGTTGGCAAGGGCAACGCCATAGTTGAAGTCAGCGTTGAGACAGTGACCGAAACCGAATCGATTCGGGAACGGCGGTTTGACCCGAATGGGCGCATCGCCATCAGCACCGATATAGAAGAACGCATCGATTCTTCGAAGAATCAGTCCGGCGATGTATCGGTCGCCTCCAATATTCCTGATGGCGATGCCGCGACTGGAAAGGGCACTCAGGCAAACAATAACTCGACCAGAGAACGGATTAACTACGAAGTTTCGCAGACCGAACTGGAAATTCTGCGGGTTCCCGGGGCCATCAAACGGTTGAGTGTCGCCGTCCTTGTCAATGGTTTGAACACGGCCGAGTCAGACGTTTTCGAGCCGCGCCCTGACGAGGAACTGACCACCCTGACAGATCTGGTGAAATCCGCCGTCGGTTTTGACACCGAAAGAGGCGACACCATAACGCTGAAATCAATGGACTTGCCCCCCATAGAGCCGCTTGGCTCGGTGGCGACCACGTCCTTCCTTCAAAACCTACAGCTTGATTTCATGTCGCTTATTCAAATTGCTGCCCTCACTCTGGTTACGTTGGTTCTCGGATTGTTTGTGGTGCGCCCGGTCCTTGCGAATTCAAAAACTCTGGCATTGCCCAACCCGCCCCCATTGTCGCTTGCTGTAGCGGGATCACCTTCTGGCACTGCGCCCGGCCCGATCCATGAAGGCGAGATTGATCCGGCGCAGGATGCTCATTTTCAACCAACTTCAAATTTACCCCCTACTGGTCAAGCCCTTCCCGGAACCGCGGTGGCGGCCTTGGGCAGTGCAACCGAAAACCCGGTTGATCGTCTGCGGGCTCTGATCGGGGAACGGCAGGAGGAGACCGTGGAAATACTGCGAAGCTGGTTAGAAGAAAGTGAGGAGAAAACCTGATGGCTATTTCACATCTACTTGAAGATTTTAGCGCGGGTGTGGCCTCTGGCAACATCATGAAACTGATGAGCGATGTCGCACTCGAAGATCAACGCCTGGCCTCGTTCGAACAGGGGTACAGCGCCGGCTGGGAAGATGCATTTGAGGCCCAGGAGAACGACCAGTCACGAATCATCGGCAAGCTGGCCGACAACCTTGGCGATTTGTCATTCACCTATCACGAAGCCATTGCCCAGCTCACAACTTCAGTTGAGCCTGTTTTTCGCAGTGTCATAGAATTGGTTCTGCCAGAGATCATGGCGCGGACATTTGGCCAGCATATAGTTGAACTCTTGTGCGACATGGTGCGTGACCAGATTTCCGGGCCGGCCTCGGTGATTGTCCCGCCCGGGATCGGCGCATCACTGACCCCGATTCTGGCCCGC
>NVQY01000122.1 GCA_002400675.1 Paracoccaceae bacterium
GGCCGATCTGGGCTGAGGTGAACATTTCTTCGGGGCCGAAGCGCGACCAGATCGGGTAGAGCGTTTGCAGCCAGCCGAACAGCAGCGCGTCCTGTCCCCCCGGCACCGCGCGGGTCAGGGTTTGGTAGAGGTGGTGGTGGGTGTTCACCAGCCCCGGCGTCACAACGCAGCCTTTGGCCGAAATGGTTTGCCCGCTGGTGGTCAGGTTTGCGCCAATCGCCGCGATCACGCCGTCGCGGATCAGGATGTCGCACCCGTGCAGTTCACGGCGCGCGTCGTCCATGGTCAGGATTGTCTGGGCATCTTGGATCAGGATTTCGGTCATTTTGTTGGTCCTTTCACACTTCGAATTGGCCCGCTTCAATTTTGAAGTGTGAGGGGATGGCGACGGAAAACGGGGCAAAGACTCGGCATCCGGGGGCGAGTCTAGCGCAGATGTGCCAATGGCTCAACCGGTCAGAAGGTACGCAGGATTTCCAGCGCTGCCGCGTGCAGGGTGGGGTTGGCGGCGGCCAGAACGCGCCCGCCCTGATGCGCCGGGTTGCCCTGCCAGTCGGTGACATGGCCCCCGGCGGCCTGCACCACGGCGATTGGGGCTTGTATGTCGTAGGCGTTCAGGCCGGCTTCGATCACGAGGTCGATCTGGCCAGCGGCAAGCAGGGCGTAGGCGTAGCAATCCATGCCAAAGCGGGTGAGTTTGGCGCGCGCCGATACCGCATCGAACCCGGCGCGCTCTTGTGGGGTTCCGACTTCGGGGAAGGTGGTGAACAGGATCGCCTGATCGAGGGTACGGGTTTGTTTGGTTGCAAGCGGTGTCGTGCCTTGGGGGCCGGTCATTTCAGCCACGCCGGGCGCGCCGGTAAAGCGTTCGCCGGTGTAGGGTTGGTCGATGATGCCAAGGAACGGGCCGTCCACGTCGGACAGGGCGATCAGCACGCCCCAGGTCGGCGTGCCGCTGATAAAGCCACGGGTGCCGTCGATCGGGTCAAGTACCCATGTGCGGCCACTGGTGCCGGGTTGCTGGCCGAACTCTTCGCCCCAGATGGCGTCGTCGGGGCGCAGTCGTTGCAGCACCGTGCGCATCGCGGTTTCGGCCTCGCGGTCGGCGATGGTGACAGGGTCAAAGCCGGTTTGCAGCTTGTTATCAGCCTCAAGGCCGGGATTGCGGAAATAGGGAAGGATGACTGTCCGTGCCGTATCGGCCAGCAGATGGGCAGTTTCCAGATCGGTTGGCGCGTCAGATGTCATCCCCGAGGGGTGCCATCCAAACGCGCCAATTGCAAGTTACCTTTGATCGTCAAGGGCGGGTTAAGCGACGTCGCTAAGCACACGCGCCAGTTCGAACAGGCGCCGGCGTTGGTTTTCCGGGATCGCATAGTACGAGCGCACCAGATCCAGCGCCTCTTTGTCGCCCAACAGGTCAGCCGGCAGCATCGAATTGCCCGCTTTTTCCTTGTGCTCTTCTTCAAGTCCCTCAAAGAAGAAACTGACGGGAACCTCAAGCGTGTCGGCGATATCCCACAACCGCGAGGCACTGACCCGGTTTGCCCCGGTTTCATATTTCTGGATTTGCTGGAACTTGATGCCAACTTTTTCCGCAAGCTGTTGTTGGGTCATGCCGATCAGCCACCGTCTGTGGCGGACACGTTTTCCCACATGAACGTCTACGGGATGGGCCATGCAATTCTCCTTGTTTTCGGCTTGTTACTATTTCAAAAGATGTCGGCCACTTTAGCGCTTTGACCAAAGAGCCGGGTAATCAAATTCCCCAATTCGCTTAGAAACACGGTGAGCACCGTATCGCTGGGCAAATATTACGGGGTTTGCAGGGCATTTCAAGTCGGTTGATTGCACACCGGCGCAAAAACGCCTCAGGTTGTGTGGTGATGGCGCGGCAGGGCGCGCATCGGGCCTGTTTTTAAGGGCGCGGAACTAAATGCATACGCATACGATAAAGTGAATATGACGCCATTTGACAGGGCTGGGGAAAACCCTGCAAACTAAGAAAAACAAAGGTTAAAATATGCGTGCTTATCAAATGTCTGCGCCCGGAGCGCCGCCGGAGCTGGTTGAGCTTTGCCCCCCCGAGCCGGGGCCGGGGCAGGTGCGGTTAACCATCAAGGCATGTGGGTTAAATTTTGCCGACCTTCTCATGCAAAAAGGTACTTATCAGGACATTCCGCCGTTTCCGTTCACCCTTGGGATGGAACTTTCGGGGATAATCGACGCGATTGGCGACTCAGTTGTCGGGTTGAAAACCGGCGATCGGGTGGCGGTTTTTGCCGGGTCCGGGGGGCTGGCGCAACAGGGGGTGTTTGACGCGGACCGAGTTTTGCCGCTGCCTGAGGCGATGAGTTTTGAGCACGCAGCGGCGTTTCAGGTGGCCTATGTCACCAGCCACGTGGCACTGGTGGATCGTGCGCATTTGCAGCCGGGCGAGACCTTGTTGGTGACCGGGGCCGCGGGCGGAGTCGGCTTGACGGCGGTGGAGATTGGCAAGCGGTTGGGCGCGACGGTGATCGCCCACGCACGCGGGGCCGACAAGCTGGAGGTGGCACGCGCGGCGGGGGCGGATCATCTGATTGACGACGGTGAGGACCTGCGCGAACGGGTCAAGGCACTGGGCGGCGCAGATGTGGTTTACGATGCGGTCGGGGGCGATGTTTTCCGCGCCGCGTTTCGCGCCTGCCGCCCCGGCGGGCGGTTGTTATGCATCGGCTTTGCCAGCGGAGATGTGCCGCAAATCCCGGCCAATCATCTGATGGTCAAGAACCTGTCGGTGATCGGGTTTTACATCGGCGGCTATCGGAAATTCCGCCCGCAGGTGATCACCGACAGCCTGAAAACCCTGTTAGGCTGGTATCAGGCCGGGGACATCCACCCGCACATCAGCCACTCCCTGCCGCTGGCACGGGTGGGCGAGGGGCTGGAGTTGCTGCGCAGGCGCAAATCCACCGGCAAGGTTGTCATCACCATGTGATCCGCGTCCCTACCCCACCGCCTTGAGGTGGTTTTTGCCAAAGCCGTCAAAGGTCTGGCGGATCAGGTCGGCCAAGGCCGTGGTCACTTCGTCGGTGGAATTGTCGCCGCCATATAGGTTGACCACCTGCACCGGCAGATCAGGCAAGGTGCCGCCGTGGTCGATCTGGGTCAGGTGTTGCGGTTCGGTCCCTTCCAGCATTGCGTGAATCGCCAGATCGGCGGCAACGGTGGCCTCGATGGTGCGGTCGCTTTCGGTTTCGACCACCATGTCCCACGGCACGTTGGCAGCGTCCAGCGCGGCAATCGCCTGGGGGCGGAACAGGCAACGGCGGCAAAAGGCCAGCCGCAACGGGCGTTGCCGCCACGCCGACCCGTCATGTGCGCCGATCCAGCGCAGGGGCAGTTCGGCGATGGTTTCGCTGTCCTCAGTCGCGGTTGATTCGGTGGTCAGGATCAAATCGCACCCGCCCCGGCCAAACTGTTCCTTCAACCCGGTGGAAAAGGACGCCACCAGATGCACCTTGACCCGTGGATACGCCGCGTTGAACTGTTGCAGCACCCGCGGGATCAGCGGATAGACGATGTCATGCGGCACGCCCAGAATCACTTCGCCTTCAAACGCCTGATGGGTCAGCCGCGCGATCACCTCGTCATTCAACGCCACCAGGCGGCGCGCATACCCCAGCAACTGATCGCCCGACGCAGTCAGCGCGATGGTGCGCCCCGAGCGGTCCAGCAGTTCCAGCCCCAGCAGTTCTTCCAGCCGCTTAAGCTGCATCGAGACCGCCGATTGGGTGAGGTGCAGGAACCCGGCGGCGCGGGTGACGCCGCCGGTATCCGCAACCGCAACAAAGGAACGCAGGGTGGTTATGTCGAGATTTCGCATCATCACAGTCCTTGATGGTTGGCCGCACAAACATTCGTTTTCAATATTGATCATACATCTTCATATACATCAAGGTAATTGATTGAAACGCGATCAACCATCAATATCTCTGGAAAGGACAACAGCTATGACCATGATCTCCACCACCTGCCCCGGCGTGACCACCAAATCCGCATCGACCGGTTTTTCGGTCATCGCCAGCCTGAGCCGTTTCCACGCCGTCTGGACCCAGCGCAAAGCGTTGAAATCGCTGGATAGCGCCGCGTTGCAAGACATCGGCGTGACCCGCGCACAGGCCCAGGCAGAGGCAAAGCGCCCGGTCTGGGATGCGCCCGAAAGCTGGCACTGCTAAGCTTTACGCACTGTTAAGACTTACTTGATACCAATGGCGGGTTGCTGGAAATGCAGCCCGCCATTTGTTTTGCACGCCCCCTGCCCCACCGACGCCGGCCCTGACCGGCGGCGAACGGTGTGTTTCCTGTCAGAAAGTTGATATCCAAGCGGTGCCGTCCCGTTGCCAATTCGCGTCAATCCGCATACCCAAGCGGCCTGAAGTCCGCAGGTTAAAGCCATGTAAAATGGCCGGACAACAATGACAAAAGGATATAAACCCGTGAAAATAAGACTTTTAGTTGGTTTGGCGGTTTCTGCCTCGCTTACGGCAGGGATGGCCTTTGCCCAAAGCCCGACGCCGGGCTACAACACGCCGGTCCCGGAAAACATCATGACGCCGGACCAGGTCGAATCGACCATCGGCACGCTGAATTTTGTCGATGGCATGCCCACCGCCGAAACATCCAAGCTGGTCTATGACAACCTTGACCTGCTGCGCGGCGTCGAGACCTTTCTGAACGGCATCCCCGCCACCTCGATTGCCGCCATGCGTCTTGGTCAGCAAAGCGTCGGCGCGGTCCTGCCCAATCAGGTGATGATCATGGACCAGTTTCTGGACAGCACCCCGCTGTTCCTGACTGGCAACACCGGCACCGTTTACGTCAGTTCGTTCCTTGATCTGGGCCGCGACGGACCCACCGTGATCGAAGTGCCGCCGGGCATGGGTCCGGGCACCGTGGATGACGCGTTTTTCCGCTTTGTCATCGACCTTGGCGGTCCCGGTCCCGACAAGGGCAAGGGTGGCAAGTACCTGATCCTGCCGCCGGAATATGACGGCGAGGTGCCGGATGGCTATTTCGTCGCCAGTTCGCCCAGCTATATCAACTGGGTGATCATGCGCGGGCTGATCGTTGACGGTAAACCGGACGCCGCCAACAAGACCATCAAGGAAGGTCTGAAAATCTATCCGCTGTCGCAAAAAGACGCCCAGCCAAAGATGGAATTCATCAGCGTTTCCGGCACGGAATTCAACACCATCCACGCCAACACCTTTGATTTCTACGCCGAACTGGCCGAAGTCATCAACCGCGAGCATATCGGCTTTCTCGACCCGGAACTGCGCGGGCTGTTCGCCTCGGTGGGCATCGAAAAGGGCAAGCCGTTTGCCCCGGACGAAAGAATGACCAGAATCCTGACCGAATCCGCCAAGATCGCCAACGCGACCGCGCGGGCAATCGCCTTTGATACCCGCGATGAAAACGCCTATTTGTTCCCCGACAGCGCTTGGAAAACCGCCTTTATCGGTGGCGATTATCAGTGGCTGAAGGACGAAGGCAACGGCGGGCGCAATCTGGATGCACGCATTTTGTTCTTTTATCAGGCGACCGTGAACACCCCGGCGATGGCATGGGAAATTCCCGGCGTCGGGTCGTCCTACGCGCTGGCCGAACGGGATTCCAACTGGGACTATCTGGACGGGGCCAAGAACTACAAGATGACCATTCCGGCAGATGTTCCGGCCAAGAATTTCTGGTCCATCGTGGTTTATGACGCACAGACCCGGTCCGAATTGCAGACTTCGCAGCCGCTGCCCTCCAAGAACTCGGCACGCGGCGGGTTCGACATCAATGCCGACGGCAGCACGGATCTGTACTTTGGTCCCAAAGCCCCGGTCGGCAAGGAACGCAACTGGATTGCCACCGTGCCGGGCAAGTCGTGGTTCACCTATCTGCGCCTGTACGGTCCGGGCGAGACCTGGTTTGACCGCAGCTGGAAGCCCAGCGAAATCACGCTGACAGAGTAGTCAGCCACCTCGCATCAACACAACGCAGCCCCGTCTAACGACATTGATGGGGCTGATAGAAAATCGGCGTATTGCTGATTTCTTTGATAAAAGGCGGGTCGCATCCGGTGCGGCCCGCCGTTTTGTTGCAACTTACGGATAATTCGCCGGGAAATACTTGAAAAAAGGGCGCTTTCCCCCGATATTGGTTAGGAACGTCGTCAGAAGTTAACTGGCGACCCAACAGGCTTGAATGGAGACCACGAGATGGCTGAACTCAATACGATCCGAACGGCGGCCGGAACCCGGTCCGCCGAGATCGACGCAGGGCTACGCGCCCATATGAACAAGGTCTATGCGACCATGTCGATCGGCATGTTGCTGACCGCGCTGGCGGCCTGGGCGATTTCCGGGCTGGCCGTGACGGATGTGCCCAACGGCTATCCGGTCAGCGCCAACACCTATCTGACCAGCTTTGGCGTCACCATCTACACCACCGGATTGAAGTGGGTGATCATGTTCGCCCCGCTGGCCTTTGTGTTCGGCTTAAGCGCGATGATCAACAAGATGTCGGCCGCCACCGCGCAGCTGGTGTTTTACGCCTTTTCCGCCGTTATGGGGCTATCGCTTAGCTCGATCTTTCTGATCTATACAGCAGGGTCGATCACGCAGGTATTCCTGATCACCTCGATCGCATTCGCCGGTCTGTCGCTGTATGGCTACACCACCAAAAAGGACCTGTCCGGCATGGGCACGTTCCTGATGATGGGGGTTATTGGTCTGATCGTGGCGATGGTGGTCAACATCTTCCTGCAATCCTCGGCGATGACCTTTGCGATTTCCGCCATTGGCGTGCTGATCTTTGCCGGGCTGACCGCCTATGACACGCAAAGCATCAAGACGACATACCTTCAGATGGCCGAAGCCGGCGATCAGGAATGGCTGGGCAAGGCGGCGATCATGGGCGCGCTGCGGTTGTATCTGGACTTTATCAACATGTTCCAGTTCCTGCTCTATTTCATGGGCAACCAGGAATAGGCGGCACGGCAGACACGCTGACCAACAGTATAGAAAAGGCCCGGCAGGAAACTGTCGGGCTTTTTTGTTTGGCGGCTGATCGAGATTTGATCGCAAATGCTGGACAAGCGCCGGTCTGAATCATAAAGAAACGGCTGTTGTTTTTGGAGAGTATCACAATGCTGCGTTTGAAGGATTTG
>NVQY01000123.1 GCA_002400675.1 Paracoccaceae bacterium
GACCCGCCAGCCCGTCAGTCGCGTGGCCGCCTCGGGGCTGAGCAACAGGTGGTCGATGCGCAGCCCCAGGTCGCGGCGGAAGCCGGCCTGCCGATAATCCCACCAGGTGAAGCGGCCTTCGGGTGCGGGGGCCAGGTCGTAGCCGTCGGCCAGCGGCAGGTCCGTGATGGCCTTCAAGGCGGCCCGCTCCGGCTCGGAGCACAGAATCTTGCCTTCCCACTGGGCGGGGTCGTGGGTGTCGTCCGGCGTGGGGGCAATGTTGAAATCGCCCAACACCACCAGCTGCGCGTGCGCCGCGTGCTCGGCGGCCAGCAACTGGCGAAAAGCGTCCAGAAACCGCAGCTTGTAGTCGTATTTCTCGCTGCCCACGGCCTGGCCATTGACCACGTAGGCATTGACGATGCGCACGCCGCACACGGTGCCGCTGATGACGCGCTTCTGGGCATCGTCGAAGCCGGGCAGGTCGCGGGTCACCTGAACCGGGCGGCGCGCCGGGGACAACAGGGTGATTTTCAGCGGTACATTGGCGCTGTGCGGATGGCTGGTGACGCCAAACAATTCCTGAAGCCGCACGGCAATTTCCGGCCCGCCCTCGCCGTAATCAATCGCCACCTTATGCCCCAGCGGGGTGACAAACGCTGCCGGGGCCAGCCGGTCGAGGGTCTGGGTTTGCGACCAGTCCAGCGCCGCGCGCAAGGGGGCCAGCAGATCAAACCGTTTCCAGTCCTGCGCATTGCGCACGCCGGTCAGCATCGGTAACAGCCAGTCTTCGGCGGTCTCCATCAACCCCTGAGGCGAGAAATCGGGCAAATCCTCGCCACTTGCGCGTACCAGTTCCACCCGCGTCGCCAGTCGCGCCGCCGCCCCGTTCAGGCGCAGGCCAAGGTCGCGCACCCCGCCCAGCATGGCACGCGCGATGGCCTCGGCGGGGGCGTCTTTCCAGATGCGGTCCTCAAGCACCAGCGCGCCAAGGCATTGCTGTTGGCGCGCCACCACCCGGCGGTCGCGTTTCGACCATTCACAGACATCGCGCCAGACGATCTGATCGTCATAAAGCGCGCGGATTTCAGCTAGTCCTATCTGCGCGGCCAGCCGGATACGCGCCTCGCGGGGGTCGCCGTCAAGGTCGATCGCCACAATAAACGGTGCCCCCGCCAACGGGTCATTATCGCGCATCACCGCGCCCTTGCCACCCGACAGCACATAACGCGGGGCGTCGCCCTTGCGGCGCTGACCGATGCGGTCGGGATAGGCGAGAGCGGCCATTTCCGCCGGGGCAAGACCGGCTGTCACCGGGGGACCGGCCCGCGTGCGCAGGCGTTTGGCCTCGCTGCGGATACGCTCAAGCACGCCGCGATTAACCTCGAAAGTATGGTTGCGGGCAAAACCCTTGGTGTCGCGCAATGCGGCCAGACGCAGGGACAGATCAACCGGCGCGCCGCGCAGGGGATCACGTTCCGCCATCAACGCGGCCAGCGGCGCGGCCCCCGGCCCGGCAACGGTCAGCATATGCGCCAGACGCGGGTGCAGCGGCAGCGCGGCCAGCGCCCGTCCGTGCGTGGTCATCCGCCCCTTTGCGTCCAGCGCGCCCAGCATGTGCAGCAAGGCGCGCGCTTCGTCCATCGCCCCGACAGGCGGCGGTGTGAGGAACGCCAGATCGCCCGGAGCCGCCCCCCAAAGCGCCAGTTCCAGCGCCAGCCCGGTCAGGTCGGCGGCTTCGATTTCGGCGGGGGGGAAGGCGCGCAAAGCGCCCTCTTCACCACGGGTCCAGAGGCGATAGCACACTCCATCTGCCACCCGACCCGCGCGGCCACGTCGCTGGGTCGCCTCGGCGCGGGTCACCGGTTCGGTCACCAGTCGCGACATGCCGGACCCCGGATCGAACCGGGCGCGCCGGGCCTGACCGGCATCGACCACAACGCGGATATCCTGAATGGTCAGGGAGGTTTCGGCAATCGACGTGGCCAGCACCACCTTACGGCCCTTTGCAAGCGGCGCAATCGCCGCGCGCTGGGCGGTAAACGGCAGGGCACCGTACAAAGGGCGTATATCGCAAGTATCCGGCAGGCGGCGGGCAAGGCTGGCCTCTGCGCGGCGAATTTCACGCTCTCCGGGCAGGAACACCAGCAGGCCGCCACCGGTGGCGCGGGTGTCACGTTCGGCCTGTACCACCAGATCGGCCAGCGCATCGTCGCGGCGCGCCTTTGGGCCAAGGGGGCGGTCAAGCCAGCGGGTTTCCACGTCAAAACTGCGCCCCTCTGAGGTGATCAGCGGGGCCTCCATC
Source organism: Paracoccaceae bacterium (assembly GCA_002400675.1). Lineage (GTDB taxonomy): Bacteria > Pseudomonadota > Alphaproteobacteria > Rhodobacterales > Rhodobacteraceae > NVQY01. The sequence continues at coordinate 2,285 of NVQY01000123.1, forward strand.
AACGCCGCCACCGGCCCGGCATCAAGGGTCGCCGACATCGCCAGCAGGATCAGATCGTCGCGCAATGCGCCTGCCACCTCAAGGCAAAGCGCCAGCCCCAGATCGGCATTCAGGGACCGTTCGTGGAATTCATCGAAGATCACCGCGCCGATGCCCGGAAGGTCAGGGTCCGATTGCAGCATGCGAGTCAGGATACCTTCGGTGACGACCTCAACGCGGGTAGTCTTGGTGACCTTGGCCTCGCCCCGGATACGATAGCCAACGGTCTGTCCGACCTTTTCACCTAGGGTTTCGGCCATACGTTCGGCAGCAGCGCGCGCCGCAAGACGGCGTGGTTCCAGCATCAGGATGCGCCCCTTGCACAGCCCGGTATCCAACATCGCCAAAGGCACGCGCGTCGTCTTGCCGGCACCGGGCGGGGCCTGCAACACGGCGCGCCCCGTAGTGCCAAGGGCGGCGATCAGGTCGGGCAGGGCATCGTCAATGGGCAGGCGCATGGTCATCCAGCGCTTATCGCCAATGCGCGCGCGCGCGTCCACCCGGCCTAGTGCCGGGTCAGTGCAACCGGCCCGTAGCTGGTTTGCAACCGCACATCGCGCGCCTGCATCAACCCGCTGGGGCCGGGTTGATAGGTGACCTCGAACGCGACCTTGCGCCGGGTGGCCAGATCTTCGGCGCTATAGCCAGCTACGCGTTGGAAATACCCGTCGCAGATCACCGTGTCGCCCCGCGTCGTCTTGCCCTTGAGGCGAATCTGCGACCGGCGCGCGCCATCGAACATCGGCTGGTCGATTCGGCAGAGCGAGTCTGTGGGTTGTTCGCGCAACACCAGAAACAATGCGGTCAACGGGTCGATGGTGCCGCCCTGTGTGGCCGGGTCCAGAACCACCGATTCGCCATCGCTGACCTTGCCGCCCGACAGGATCGGCACGCCGTTGACGTAACGCATTTGCGCGGTCGAGGTGCGATGGCCAGTATTCACCTCCTCGTTGTAGCGCAAAGGCGAAAATGCCAGCGCCGAGCGGCGACCATTGGCGGTCATTATAAACCCCATATCGCGCAGCAACCGGGTCAGGCCGGTGGTGCGAAACCGCGCCTCGACGCTGTATTTGCTGGTGTCCTGATGACTGCTCATCTTCAGGGTGCCGATGCGAAAGCCAAAGGCAGAGACGCTGTAGTCGATCACTCCCGGCTGATCGGCCGCATCGACGGGACGGAGGGTGCCAAGGGTCACGGCGACGGCGATCCCGGCAATCAGAATGGTTTTCGGCCACATTTGTCTGCTTCCTTTATACGGGACTCTGGACAAGACCCAATGTCACACGGCATGAAGCAGCGGGCAATTCGGAAATTTCACGATATGGACATTCCTCAGCTTTGCGACAGGATACTGGCCGGAGACCGCCGGTCGCTGGCGCGCGCGATCACGCTGGTAGAAAGCCGGCGGGCAGATCACCGGCGCGCGGCCACCGAACTGCTGGAAATGCTGGCGCGCCAGAAACGGCAGGCCCTGCGCATTGGCCTGTCGGGCACACCGGGGGTGGGTAAATCCACCTTCATCGAAAGCTTTGGCCTGATGCTGACGGGGCAGGGGGCAAAGGTGGCTGTGCTGGCGGTCGATCCCAGCTCGACCCGCTCGGGCGGGTCTATTTTGGGCGACAAGACGCGCATGGACCACCTCGCGCGTGACCCGAACGCCTTTATCCGCCCCTCGCCCAGCCAAACCCACCTTGGCGGCGTCGCGCGCCGTTCGCGCGAGGCCGTCGCGCTTTGCGAAGCTGCAGGTTTCGACGTGGTGCTGATCGAAACGGTGGGGGTCGGCCAATCGGAAACCATGGTGGGCGAAATCGCCGACCTGTTCGTTCTGCTGCTGGCCCCGGCGGGGGGCGATGAATTGCAGGGGGTGAAACGCGGCATCATGGAAATGGCCGACCTGATCATCGTCAACAAGGCAGACGGAGACCTGAAACCCGCCGCCACCCGCACCTGTTCGGACTACGCAGGTGCTTTGCGATTGATGCGCAAACGGCCACAGGACCCGCCGGGATTCCCCAAGGCGATGATGGTCTCGGCGGTCGAACAAACCGGGCTGGACGTGGCATGGCAGGAAATGCAAACGCTCATCAACTGGCGGCGTGAACAGGGCCACTGGCAAACCCGGCGCGCGGATCAGGCGCGCTATTGGTTCACCCAGGAACTGCGCCATGCCTTGCTGGCCCGGCTGGAAGACCCCGACATGCAGACCCGGATCAAACACCTGGGCGACAAGGTCGCCAACGGCCAGATCGGCGCAACAGCTGCCGCAGAACAATTGCTGCAAGCTTTCGACAGCCCCCCCTCTTCTTCTGTTCCCTAAATATCCCCGCCGGAGGCCTTGCCCGGAATGGGCAATTTCTTTGGCACCCAAGACCAACAACCGCCACACACCGCCAATGATCCACAATTCCACCCACACCGCCTTGACCCGCCCCGCGATTCCCCCTAAAGCCACACAACCAGTTTTACGGGCGCTGCTTTTGGCCGCCCTTATGTGATTTGGCTAGGCCATCGTGGCCCGGCCAACCCAAAGATAGGATGAACCCATGTCGCGACGCTGCGAATTGACCGGAAAAGGCCCGATGTCTGGCAACAATGTCAGCCACGCCAAGAACCGTACCCGCCGTCGGTTTCTGCCGAACCTGAATGATGTCACCCTTCAGTCGGAAACGCTGGGCCGTGGCATCAAGATGCGGATTTCGGCCGCTGCCCTGCGCACGGTAGATCACCGTGGCGGGTTGGACGCGTTTCTGGCCAAAGCCAAGGACGAAGACCTGTCGACAGGTGTTCTGAAGGTCAAGAAAGAGATCGCCAAGGCCGCCGCAGCTGCTGTCTGAGTGACATCTTGCGGGGCTTTCCATTTGCGCGCCCACCGTCCGTGAAAATTTTTTGGGGCGGATAGAAAAGGGGCCAGCACATTGAAATTCATGGCCATTCTGCAAGTTTGCTTTTGGATGTTGCTCCCGGCACTCGCCGGGGCGCATTCTGTTGACGAACTCAATGAAAAACTGCTCGCGAGCGAAAAGTTCTTTCAGCCCATCGACAAACCAGCCCCCAAATTTGCGCTGTTGGACCAAGACGGCGACCCGGTGAATCTGGCGGATTTCGAGGGCAAGGTGGTGGTGCTGTACTTTGCCTATCTTAGCTGCCCTGACACCTGCCCGCTGCAAACCGATTTCATCGGCGAGTTGCAACAGATGATCAACGCCACGCCAATGCGCGATCTGGTTGAATTTGTGACCGTAACCACGGACCCGCTGAATGATACCTACGCCGATATGCAAAAGTTTGGCCCCGAACGTGGTCTGGACCCGTATAACTGGCGCATTCTGACCAGTGGCCCGGACCTGCCCGAGGCGACGCGCGATCTGGTTGAGCAATTCGGCCATAGTTATCAGGTGGTTGACGACGGATATCAGGTGCATGGCACGGTCACGCATGTGATCGACAAGCGCGGCCAATGGCGCGCGAACTTTTACGGGCTGGACTTTAAGCCCACCAATATGGTGATGTTTGTCAATGCTTTGGTCAACGAACACCATGACGATAACGAGGACAACGCGCCGGGTTTTCTTGACCGCGTCCTGAGCATTTTCAACTAAGTTCATTTGTTCAGGCAGATACGGCACCTGTTGGTTCCTGAACGTCCCGCTGCCGCATAGTTTAAGCAAACCAACAACCGCGCCGTAACCTGCAATAACGCCTGACAAGGCGGCAGAGCAGCGGCTTCAGGGGGCAATCACCTTTAGCTGTCCCGCCAGCCACGGTAGCCGGGAAATCGCTGGGGTGATCATCTGACTTTGCACCAGAGTGCGCATGGTCTGGGCCATGTCGCGCGGCACCTGATCGGCCCAATCAGCCCCGGCAAACAGCGAAATGGTGCGCGAGAACGGCTGGAACGGCAGGGAAAAGGCGTCGATGTCGTCGTGAAACCGTCCAGCGCGCATGAACCCCAGCGGCGTGGTCACCGCCCAGCCGATATTGCGTGCCACCATCGCCATCAGGGCCAGATGGCTGCCGATCTCAAAGCGTTCCTCGAACACCAGATTTTCCCGCGCGAGATGCGCTTCGATCTGCTGGCTGATCAGTTGTTCACGGGAATAGCGCAGCAGGGCAACATCACGCAGATCGCTCATGATATCACCGGGGTTAACCACGGCGCCTTTAGGGGCAACCAGAATGAACGGATCAACAACCAAGGGGTATTCGACCACCCCGGCGCGCAACTCACCGGTGCTGGCAGCAACGGCGATGTGCAACTGGCGCGCGGCCATCGCTTCGGAAATTTCGCGGCTGGGGGCGGTGATCAGCTTGAACCGGCATTTGGTCAGGCTGTCGGCCAGAATGGTCACAAGTCGTGGCGTCAGGTCATTGTCGAAATCGTCGATCAACCCGATGGACAGGGTGGACAGATGGGCCAGGTCCATCACGGTCAGTTCGCTCTGGGCGCGTCTGAGTTCGGACAGAACGACCTCTGTGCGGGCCAGAAAACCGCGTCCGGCAGGGGTAAGCTGCATGGGGCGACGACCGTGATCGACCAGATCGGTGCCAAGCGCCTTTTCGAGGTTGCGCAATTGTTGGGATATCGCGGGTTGGCTAAGACCGGTGAATTCCGCCGTTTGCGCGACCGAGCCAGTGGCCGCAAGTGATTCGAACACCTCCAGCCCGCGCAGGGTGACGCCTTTGTTCAGCATGATTTGCCCCTTGCCAGTTTCGCGTTTTGTGAAACTAGCACGGTTTCTGGTGGTGCGCGGAAAAAATTGCGGGGCTTGGGGCCGGTAGGGTGGGTGAAACCCACGCGTGGGTTTCACCCACCCTACCGGCGTACTTCAGGT
>NVQY01000124.1 GCA_002400675.1 Paracoccaceae bacterium
CGCTGGGTTGGCGACGGCTTCGGTGGCCTCGGGGGCGGCATCCTCGGACAATAGCGGTACGGCGTGCCATTGATGGGCGTGCCAGGGATCACGGGCGGTGTCGAGCGCGGCCATGGTTGGCTGGTGCGTCAGGTCGAAGCCTTTGGAATTGCGGCGTTCGGGCGCAAACAGGTCGGCCCCGGTGGGCAGCACATGGGTTGGGGTATCAAGCGCGGTGAACGGGTCAGCGGCGACGATTTCGGGCGGAACGGCCTCGTCAACGATCTGGTTGACGAACGATGAATTGGCCCCGTTTTCCAGCAACCGACGTACCAGATAGGCCAGAAGATCGCGATGTGCACCGACCGGCGCATAGATGCGGCAGCGGGTTTGCGCGCGGTCCTTGACCAGTGAATGCAGCACCTCGCCCATGCCGTGCAGACGCTGGAATTCGTAAGGTATATCAGTGGGTTGATCCGATGCCATATGCAGGATCGCGGCCACCGTATGCGCGTTGTGGGTGGCAAATTGCGGATAGATGCGGTCGGTCATGCCCAGCAATTTGCGCGCGTTGGCGATGTAGGAAACATCCGTGGCCGCCTTGTGGGTGAACACCGGGAACCCGTCGATCCCGGCCACCTGCGCGCGTTTGATTTCGGTGTCCCAATAGGCCCCCTTGACCAGCCGCACCATGATCTTGCGGTCATGCCGTGTGGCCATCTCGTACAGTGTGTCGATCACCACGCCCGCGCGCGGCCCATAGGCCTGCACCACCACGCCGAACCCGTCCCATCCGGCCAGCGCGGGTTCGCCCAGCACGGCGTCGATCACCTCAAGCGACAGGGACAGACGATCCGCCTCTTCGGCGTCCACGTTCAGCCCCATGCCCGCCGATTTCGCCAGCAGCGCCAATGCCCGCAGGCGCGGCACGAGGTCGGTCATCACCCGCGCCGCTTGCGCGACCTCATAGCGCGGATGCAGCGCCGAAAGTTTGACCGAAATGCCGGGGTTTTCGCGGATATCGTCGGATGTGCAGGCCTGCGCGATGGCGGTGATGGCGCGGGAATAGGACAGGTGGTATTGCGCCGCGTCACCCTCTGTGCGGGCAGCTTCGCCAAGCATGTCGTAGGAATAGGTGTAGCCTTGCGACTCCATTCCTGCGGCGCGTTTCAGGGCCGAGGTGATCGATTCGCCCAGCACGAACTGACGCCCCATTTCCTTCATCGCGCGTGTGGTGGCGGTGCGGATCACCGGTTCCCCCAGCCGTTTGATGGCGTGGCGCAGGGCGTGGGCCGGGCCGGGGGCGTCATCGTCCAGAACCTTGCCGGTCAGCATCAAGGCCCATGTCGAGGCATTGACCAGCGATGACGACGACCGGCCAAGGTGGCGGCCCCAGTCGGAGGGGGCGATCTTGTCCTCGATCAGCGCATCAATGGTGTCGGCGTCGGGCACCCGCAAGAGGGCTTCGGCGAGGCACATAAGGGCGACGCCTTCGTCGGTGGACAGGCCGTATTCGGCGAGGAACACCTCCATCAGTCCGGGCGCGCTGTGGGCGCGGATGGCGCGCACGAGGTCGGCGGCGGCGGCGCAGATTGCAGTCCGGTCGGCGTCACTTAGGGCGGTGGTGGTGACGAGGGTGTCGATCACCTGTGCCTGATCGGCGTAGGTGTGAGAGTCTATGGTCTGGCGCAGGGAGTGTTTCATGGAAGCCTCTGGTCGTTTGGGGTAGTATATGAGGGGAATGGCGGGCTGATGGCCTGAAATTCAGGCGCTAGCAGGCGAATGGGCCGAAAAAGCGAGGATACGCGATGCAAAACGACCAAACCGGGCTGGACCGGTTCGACCATGCAATTCTGACGACTCTGGCCGGGGATGGGCGCATGTCGATCGCCGATCTGGCGCGGCGGATCGGGCTGTCGAAATCACCGACACAGACGCGCCTGCGCCGGCTGGAGGCTGACGGGGTGATCACCGGATACCGCGCGCTGATCGACCCGATCCGCATGGGGCTGGATCACGTGGCCTTTGTCGAGGTCCGGCTGAGCGACACCCGAGAGGCAGCCCTAGCGGCCTTTAACGCCGCCGTGGTGCAGATCGGCGAGATCGAACAGGCGCATCTGATTGCGGGGAATTTTGACTATCTGATGAAGATCCGCACGCGGTCGATGGCCGACTACCGCATGGTTCTGGCGGAAAAGATTTCGACCCTGCCGCATGTGTCGGGCACCTCGACTTATGTGGCAATGCAGGCGGTGAAAGAGGACGGGCCATTGGGGCCGCTCGAAAATGTGACTTGACCGCGGCGGCTGGGGACGCAGAATTGATGTATGAAACATGTCATATATAGTGCCGCCGTTTGTTTTGGTTTTCTGGCCGGTCCGGGCTGGGCGCAGACCTGTCCCGAGGCCGCCGATCACAGGGCAGAACTGGGTGGGTTGATTTCGCTACTTCAGGATGCACAAAGTCAGGGTGATGCGCGCCTTGTGTCCGATCAGATGTGGCAATTGTGGACGGACGCGCCAAATGAACAGGCGCAGGCGATGTTGGATCGCGGTATGACCCGGCGGCGGTCGTTCGACTATTTGGGGGCGTTGGCAGATCTGGATGCGCTGGTGGAATATTGCCCCGAGTTTGCCGAGGGCTACAACCAACGCGCCTTTGTTAATTACCTGAGCGGGGATTACGCGGCCGCGCTGATTGATCTGGATCGCGCCATTGCCCTGTCGCCCAACCACATCGCGGCACTATCGGGGCGCGCGTTGACGCTGGTCGGGTTGGGGCGCAAGGATGAGGCACGCGAGGCTTTGGCGGCGGCGCTGGCGCTGAACCCGTGGTTGCCGGAACGCGGATTGACCGGGCCGGGCGGGCCGCTGGAGCCACCGGGTAAGGACATCTGAGGGCGGATTGCCGGGCAAAACCGCAGGCCGAATAACGCCACCTTGATCCGTCGGCGCGCTCTGCGCCATTGCACCTGCCAAAAAAGCCGCTTAGCCTGTGGCAAAACGATAAAGAAGAGGCATATCCATTGGGTTTTTCAACGTTTCGACGCGCGGCGCTGGCTGTTTTCGTAGGTCTCATGGCCGTTCCTGGGACCGGGTACAGCCAATCGGTGGCCGGTGCCTATCTGGCCGCAAGGCAGGCGGCGAGCGGCAGCGATTTTGACGCGGCTTCGCAATATTTCACCCGCGCATTGTTAAAGGACCCGGACAATCCTGCCTTGTTGGAAAGTGTGGTCGCCTCGCAACTGGCGCTGGGCGAAATCGAACGCGCTCTGCCGGTGGCCAAATATATGGAGGATCTGGGGCTTCAGAGTCAGGTCGCCCATATGGTTGTGGTCGCCAATCTGATTGCCGCCGAAGATTACGACGCGATTCTGGCGCGCGATCCTGAAACCAACGGCATTGGCCCGCTGGTTGACGGGCTGGTAAGGGCCTGGGCCTATATGGGCACCGGGTCGGTGGCGCAGGCGTTGGAGCAGTTCGACGCCATTGCCGATGAAAATGGCCTGCGCGGGTTCGCTTTATATCAACGCGCGCTGGCGCTGGCGCTGGTTGGCGATTTCGAGGGGGCGGATGCGATCTTTGTCCAGGAAAATGGCAGGTTGTCGTCGATGTCACGGCGCGCGGCSTTTGCCCACGCGCAAATCCTGTCGCARCTGGGACGCAACGAAGATGCGCTGGACATGCTGRCGGAAACCTTTTCCGGGATGTTTGACCCCGGCCTGACCGCCATCGCCGACAAACTTGCCGCCGGGGAAACGCTGGCCTTTGATCAGGCGACAACAGTGCGCGATGGCATGGCCGAAGTGTTCTTTATCATCGGCTCTGCTCTGAACGGCGAGGCATCGGGCGAATATGCGCTGATCTACGCGCGGCTGGCGGGGTTCCTGCGGCCCGACCACATCGACGCACAGCTTCTTAGTGCTGGGATTCTTGAGGATCTGGGTCAGTTCGAACTGGCGGTGGAAACCTACAAGATGGTCCCGCAGGACAGTCCCGATCACAGCGCCGCCGAACTGGGCCGCGCCGAGGCGCTGCGGCGGTCTGCCAGGCCAGATGCAGCGATCGAGGTTCTTGAGCAACTGTCGATGAAATATCCGAACCTTCCACGGGTTCATTCGGCGCTGGCGGATATTCAACGGCAGCAAGAAAATTATCCGGCTGCGGAAAAGGCGTACACCAAGGCGCTGGAATATACCGAGATCGATTCACCGGGGCGGTGGTTCCTGCTGTACGCCCGTGGCATCAGCTTTGAGCGGCTTGACCAATGGGATCGCGCAGAAAGAGATTTCCGCGACGCGCTGGCGCTTAGCCCCGATCAGCCGCAGGTGTTGAACTATCTTGGCTATTCGCTGGTGGAAAAACAGGCCGACCTGGACGAGGCGCTGGGCATGATCGAACGCGCCGTCGCCGCGCGTCCCGACAGTGGGTACATCGTCGATAGCCTTGGCTGGGTTCTGTACCGGATGGGGCGCTATGACGAAGCCGTGGCGCATATGGAACAGGCGGTGCAACTGATGGCGGTGGACCCGGTGGTCAATGATCACCTTGGCGACGTTTACTGGGCAGTCGGACGCCGGCGCGAGGCCGAGTTTCAATGGGCGCGCGCGCTGTCTTTTGTCGACCCTGACGACGCCACCGCCGAGGCCAACCCGGAGCGCATACGCCGCAAACTGGAAATCGGTCTGGATGCGGTTCTGGCCGAAGACGGAGATGCGCCGCTGAAAGTGGCAGATGAAGACGGCTAAGGCGTTTGCGCCGGCCAAGATCAACCTGACACTTCACGTTAGCGGACAGCGCGCGGACGGGTTCCATTTGCTGGATTCGCTGGTGGTGTTCGGCGACATCGGTGACCGGATCACGGTGGCACCGGCTGACCGGTCGCGCCTTACCTTAAGTGGGCCGATGGCCAAAGGTGTGCCGACTGATGCATCCAACCTAGTGTTGCGGGCGGCAAAATTGATGGGGCTGACCGCCGATATCCAACTTGAAAAACACCTGCCCGCAGCGGCGGGGCTTGGTGGAGGGTCGGCCGACGCGGCCGCCACCATCCGGGCTTTGAATGAGATGAGCGGCAGGGTGCCCCCCAAGATGTCCGAGTTGCTGAGATTGGGCGCGGACGTGCCATTGTGCATGACGGACAACCCAGCCAGAATGCGCGGAATCGGTGATCTCCTGGAACCGGTTGAGATGCCGCAAAACCTGTGGATGATCCTGGTGAATCCGGGGGTTTGTGTCCCAACTGGCCCTGTTTTCAAAGGGTTGCGACAGAAAGATCAGCCACCAATGGAAGACATGCCCGACACCCGGAACCAGAGCGATTGGCTGCACTGGTTGGCAGAACAGCGCAACGACCTACAGCCCCCGGCAATCGTTCTTGAACCGGTTATTGGTCTGGTGCTGGATGTGCTGAAGCAAAGGGATGGCTGTATTCTGGCGCGCATGTCCGGGTCCGGGGCCACCTGTTTTGCCATCATGCGCGATGGCCCCAGCCGTGACAAAGCGGTCGCGGATTTGTCCAAAGCCTTTCCCCAATGGTGGGTAAAACCCTGCACCACCGGCACCCCATGAACGCGCCCAAAATTTTTTCTGAAAATTTTTTCTAAGAATTTTCAGAAAAATTCTTGTCCGTCAGTTGAGGCGAGCGACCACATAGTCGGCAAGGTCGTGCAGAATAGCGCGGATCGGGTGATCGGGCAGGCCGACAAGCGAGGATTTCGCAGTCTCCGCCCATGCAACCGCATCCCGGCGGGTGGCGTCCAGCGTTCCGTATTTACCCATCAACATCAGCGCATGTTCAAGATCACCGTCTTCCTGACGACCTTTGCCGATTGTGCGCTCCCAAAAGGCGCGCTCGTCCGCCGTGGCCACGGCAATCGCCTTGATCACCGGCAGGGTCATCTTGCGTTCGCGAAAATCGTCGCCGACATTCTTGCCGGTTGCGCTGGCGCTGCCCTGATAATCCAGCAGATCATCGGCAATCTGAAAGGCAATACCCAGGGCGTCGCCATAGGCAAACAGCGCTGCAACCTGATCTTCGGGGGCTTGCGCAATCACCGCGCCCACTTGGGTCGCCGCCGAAAACAAGGCTGCGGTCTTGCCGCGTATGATTTGCAGGTAGATTTTTTCGTCGGTGCCAAGGTCACTGGCCGCTGAAAGCTGCAAAACCTCGCCCTCGGCAATGGTGGCTGAGGCATTTGCCAGAATGTCCAGAACCCTGAGAGACCCGGTTTCAACCATCAACTGGAAACTACGCGAAAACAGGTAATCACCGACCAGAATGCTGGATTTATTGTCCCACAACAGGTTCGCCGTGGGCCGCCCGCGACGTTGCCCGCTTTCGTCCACCACATCGTCATGCAACAGCGTCGCAGTGTGAATGAACTCGACCGTCGCCGCCAGCCGCACATGGTGTCCGCCTTCATAGCCACACAGTCGCGCCGCCGCCAGCGTCAGCATCGGGCGCAGCCGTTTGCCCCCCGCCCCAACCAGATGCGCGGTAACTTGCGGAATGCGCGGCGCGTGTTCGGACGCCATGCGTTCCGCGATCAACGCATTCACATCCGCCATTTCGGCGGCCAGCGTTTCGGCTAACTGCTCGTGCGGCTTGGTAATTGTGCCAGTGTCCATCACTCACCTGTCACAAGGCTCGACATGATGCCCGCCTTGCCCTTACATCCATCCCATGAAGGAACTCTTGCGCAGCAACGACCCAACGATCATCGCCTTTGCATCCGCCCTTCTTCAGGGCGAGGATATAGACTGCTTTCAGATGGACGTAAACATGAGCATCCTCGAAGGCGGCATCGGCATTTTCCCGCGCCGCATGATGGTGCGCAGCGATGACTATGACCGCGCGGTCCGGGTGATGCGCGACAACGAAATCCCGCTGGGAAGGTGAGCGGTTTTGCCCCAGGCGACCTGACGTGGAACGCGTTTCTGGGCGGGAGGGTTCAACTGTTACAGCCGCAATCCGGCTATCGCGCCGGGGTTGATCCGGTGTTGCTGGCCGCGGCGGTTCCGGGGCGGGCGGGGCAGTCGGTTCTGGAACTGGGCTGCGGGGCCGGGGCGGCGTCGCTGTGCCTTGCGGCGCGGG
>NVQY01000125.1 GCA_002400675.1 Paracoccaceae bacterium
AGAATTCATCCGCTTGAACGCTGACCCGCCGATTCCTGCGCTGGCCTTTGATATAGTCGCGTAGATTGTCGCCCCTGATCAGAACCGGACGGGATGCATCCAGCATGCGCAGCCCGTCCTTTGCCCAATTTCTGATCGTATGGGTTGAGACGCCAGCAATGTCTGCCGCCTCTGGGATTGTGTAGCACTTAAAGGATTTGATCCTATTGAGTTTGGCCTGCTTTGGCATTGGCGATTCCTATCCGCCKTTTCCAAGTTCGTTYTGTKCTAACCAATCGTGAATCGCTGTGGTCTTGATCAGGCGACGCGTACCGATTTTCATGCTTTTCAAGTCACCCTTTGCTAAGGCAGCATAAAGTGTCGTCCGCCCGACGCCAGCAAGGCGCGCGGCCTCGCYCGGTGAAACTGCWATAGGGGGTGTCGGTTGGGATTGGTTTCGATTGTCGTTCGTCATAACTCGTTCTCCATTGTATGAGTTCGAGTGGACATTCGCGGATYAGRCCCGRATCAAAACAGCCCTTTAGTTTTGATCCAGTTTTGATCCAGTGCGGTGTTTGGTTATATGRCGTTGAATTGTAGRCAGTGAGGGTGGTTGATCTTTGGAATACTTGGCCCGAAAAAGCTGGTCTATTGCGCGGGCTTCKKASYYTCRWCSRGWYTTTGCGGTGTTGTCCGCTATTCGAGTTAGTATCAAATTCGTCAACTTGGTTGCGTAAGGGCTTGGCCTTCCGTTCCGRATYTCGYTCGGTGCRCCGACWATCAGATTGAGGTCGACCAACAGTGAAAGTGYGYGACCTTCGCCRGYAAGYTCAAAGACTTCGTTTAGGAGCGCCGTYTTTGAACCGCCGACTGTAAGAGTACCATTGGCGGTTAGAACCAAACGAAAAGATGCGTTCATTTCTTGGGTTAAYGCRRTTTCGACGCCTTTGGCRCACATTTCGTCGTTYAAAGTWGRTGCAAAATAAAGAACTAAATCACCAGCTGGCGTGTCCAAAGCGCCGATGCGCCATGTGTCACCATGAATTGGCGTTGCCTTGCGACGTTTGCAGTYAAGCGCCTCGGCCAAGGATTCYACCAGTTTCYCAATGTCTGGTCGGATGCCGATGACGTTGTCGCGGAAAACTTGGACCAAACCAGCGTCGGGGCAGAAGTATCCGTATTTGCCTTGATCGTAAACGACTTCGGCGTCATGTGGATCGTCGCAAGCATCACAAAAAACTGATTGAACAACGCAATCGTCGTGCAAAAACCCGTCTGCAATAAGTTTGTCAAAGCCTTCGAGTTCTTTGCAGGATGCCTTCGACACAATACAGCGTTGGGCGATTACATTGCAAAGCGTGTTTAGAGTACTCAATTAAGCTACCTCAATTCCGTCCACGTCTGTTGGCGATGCCGCAATTAATTGCCAGCGTTCCAATAGATCGAAGACGAATTGCCGGTCTGTTTCTGTCTTATTTGGCAACGTTGTGGAGTTGGGTGCACGCAAGGTGACGGTCAGTGTTTTGCGCCTCTTGCCTTCGGTTGGTGCACGGATAATTCGGATAGTCGCGCCAGTGATGGCCCATCCACTCGCCTTAAGCGGCGAAGTGACCCTAAATTGACGTTCAAGAAACTGATAGATGTTTTCGTCTTCGCCGCGTCGCTCAAATCTGGCGAAGCCACCACCGGGCGCAAAGAAATCGAGGGTCGAAACTTCAACCCGTTCAATACCGTCCGCTGGTTCGATATTAAACGTTGGGTTGCTTCGAAGATGATCCAATAGTACTTCCCTGTGCGGGGTTTCAATGGGCGTTTCGCTCGCTGGCGCAAAATGTTTGGCAAAGGCTCTAGCGTATTYGTCGCGCAGGGTCTTGCCGCCYTTGGCGCAAATTTCAATCACYCTATCTTGAGCRTTGCAGGCCACACCAACTTCCAGCACTTTTTGAACGATTTKCCTCTCAAGCGAATTTGATGAACCAAAGGAAAGTTCGCTTTCGGCCCGATCTTCGACATAAATCGTCGCCTGCCAAATTTCGATTTCTTGGCCAGTGACAGGGTGCAAGCGAATAACCCTATACCAATCTGCTTCTCTTTTCCGATGRTCAGGCAATTCAAGAATTGCAATCGCGTCTCCCAGGAACCCGTCGCGTGCCTGTTTACTTTCAAGCCCCCAAGGCTTGCCATCGTTTTCAAATTGAAATGCTGACCAGTTCTTGCCGCCTGTGCGCCGCATGAGTGATGCTTGTGCCGATACRCGGTCGATCAATTGRGGATGATYGACTGCCAGCATCAAAARAACGTCTTCAACGCCTTCCAATGTTTCGAGGTCGATTTGCTGTCCCGCGCAGATCTGCTCGGCGCACAATAGGCCGTTGCTGTCTGCCAGACTGGCAAGATGGTCGAGTTCGGCTTTCAGAGCGTCCTGYTCCTCGTTCGYTTGTTCCGACAACAGCGCGTTAATTGMGTCGACTAAAGCAGTGCCTCGYCCTTTGCTGGTCCAATCRAAATCATCGGGAATGTGCATGTCTTTGGTCTGRAAAAAATGAGCMAGACTGTGCGRAGGTGATTTACGAAGAAARCCGTTAAACGATGCCATATGTTGTGTCCCSGRRAAAARTACAACATAGATATGGGGTTCGTTGGGGTTCGCTACAAGTTATGGCTGTATGGTTTTYYTTTTYGAACCTAATTTGCAAATATGTGTGCTTGTATTTCCGTGAAWGCTTGTTTGATTTTTGGGATTTCACCAAGTGCGCGTTTCCCRCCATTCATGCCGCCATAACGTACACGCAAGAAGTCCCCAATCTTTGAAAGGGCCAATTCGTCGACGCCATGCACCTCATAGGCACCCAATACCGCTTCGAGGAATGACCGCATCTCTCCGTCTATTCCAGCCAATCCGGTTACCCTCGCCCTGTTTGCCCGTACTGTGCGAGCAAGTGGCGTCAGAGTGAATTTTACGTAGGCCAGCACATCAAAGACGTCACTATTGGGGGCRTCAATCAATCGTTTCATGTCCTCAAGTCGATCTTGRTCATAGCCGCGATCTGCCAGAATTTTGAAGAATTGCACGCGTGTTTCCGGATTGCTCCAAATCTCACGCAAATGGTCTTCGTCGCGCACAAGGTCGCCAAGGTCGCYGAAYAATTGYTGCATGAATTCTTCGCCTGAGATCATCTTACCGTCATGAGAGAAATACGTCGTTGTCGCGATGTATTKGATCTGRCGYTCTTTGCCGTCTGCCAGTTTCACRRTGATTTTTGCTTCGGGGTCCGTCTTTGGTTCGGTCGGGCCGTCTGGACCGGGGCCGGTCGGTGTTGGYCGTTCGGGCKTTGCTTTSGGTTCATCWGGYGGAAGTGGTTCGCCRTCCCATTCSGGRTCGTTGAAATGTTCGTAGGCTTTGACGAAATCGAAGACGGTGAAGAAGTCTTTGCCTTCAAATGTGCGCGTCCCCCKCCCGACGATCTGTTTAAAYTCGATCATCGAYTTAACGGGACGCATCAGAACGATRTTGCGGACGTTCCGGGCATCGACACCCGTCGAAAGTTTCTGTGACGTCGTTAGGATCGTTGGAATGCTGCGTTCGTTGTCTTGRAACTCGCGCAAGTGCTGTTCGCCCAGCGCGCCGTCATTTGCCGTCACACGTTCGCAATAATGGGGATCGTCGATGTCTTTGATCTGGTTGATGTAGTCGCGCACGGCGGCGGCGTGGTTTTGGGTCGCACAAAATACCAATGTCTTTTGGCGCGGATTGATCTGATCCATAAATTCGTGGATGCGGCTTCGTTCACGTTCAGGGATCACAATTTTCGCGTTGATTTCGGCTTCAGTATAGACGTGATCGGGATCAATCTCGCCGCTGACGACTTCATCATTGGGRTCGAAAACATAACTATCAATYGTGCTGGCCATTTGGCGCACTTTAAACGGCGTCARGAAACCATCCTCGATGCCACTACGCAGCGCATAGGTGTAGACGGGTTCGCCGAAATAGCCGTAGGTATCTGCGTTTCCCTTGCGCTTGGGCGTTGCCGTCAGACCAAGTTGAACGGCAGGTTCGAAATACTCAAGAATTCCGCGCCAMGTGCTTTCGTCTTTGGCCCCACCCCGGTGACATTCGTCGATAATGATGAAATCAAAAAAATCAGGTTCATAGGATTGGAAATTAAAGTTCGCCTCGCCGTCTTTACCTTCGGTCATGAAAGTCTGGAAAATTGTAAAGAACACGCTCGCATTGCGGGGCATCTTGCCCTTTTTGCTGATCTCTTTGGGGTTGATGCGGCTTAGGGCGTCCGGCTCAAACGCGGAAAACGAGTTATAGGCCTGATCCGCCAGAATATTGCGATCYGCTAGAAACARGATGCGCGGKCGGCGGGTTGGCTCKCCRCTTAGGCTCCAGCGGGATTGGAACAGCTTCCATGCGATCTGGAACGCGATTGAGGTTTTGCCCGTCCCCGTCGCCAGTGTCAGCAGGATGCGGCGCTTGCCTTTGGCCATGGCTTCCAGCGTCGCGTTGACGGCTTTAGCCTGATAGTAGCGCGGTTGCCATTTACCGCCGTCCGTCTCGAACGGGACTTGGCCGAAACGGTCACGCCATGCGTTGCCGGTGGGATAGCAGCGGTCCCAAAGCTCGGACGGGGGAGGCACGGCGTCCACTTCGCATTCCGCGCCGGTCTGCATGTCAATCTCGTGATACCGCAGCCCGTTGGTGCAGTAGGCAAAGCGCGCGCCGATGCGGGTGGCGTAGTCATAGGCTTGGCCCCGCCCTTCGGTATGGGGCAGCGTGGCGCGCTTGGCCTCCATCACGGCCATGACATGACCCTTCATGCGCAGGACATAGTCGGCGGGTTTGGGCGCGTTGGTGGCCCCGCCCACCATTATGCGTCCGGGCCAGAGCATTTCTTCACGGTGCACTCGCGCGCCCTCGGTGCGGTTCGGTCCCTCCCAGCCTTGGGCGGCGAGGCTTGGGTCAATCCGCAGGGCACGGGTGTCGGCTTCGGTTTCATTCTGCATCGGCAATTCCCATCAGCGGGCGAAGAAGTCGAACGCGTTGATTATCTAATGCTTTCAATCGAGAATGAATGAAATTCACGGATTCATCAAATTCTTTGAAGTATGTCCATGTAACATCATCAAAGTTCTTCGGCTTAGCTGGTGCCTCCGTGCTTGCCAAAGACCAGCCATAAACGCTGAGCGCATGATACTTAAGATAGGGGCCAAGCGGTCCCATTTTGTCTGACAAACTGCCTAAACACTCTGGCATCAGGCACAAATTAGCCAAGTTCGAATAGGCGTCGGGATCTTTAGGTGCGGCCCAGACATGCGCGACGGTCCAGCCCTTGGGGTGATACGTCTGCGTGTAGCCATGCGACCAAAACAACGCCCATTTTGCCGTTACATTGTCATCCCGCATCAATTTTTTGTCAGTGTCTAGCGTCATGCGGTGCTTTTGATCGCGGATCGTTGGAAAAACGGCCCCATCGAATTGGCGAACAACATTTGGATGTGGCAGCCGACAGTACTTTGCAGCGAGAACGGCCAATTCCGGCCCATCATCCTTCAGATCAGGCGGGCTAGAGAAAGGCATCAGGTCAATTCCCCCGCAAAGGCCTTTTGCAAGAGCGATTGGCGCAGGTCGGCGATGTCTTTGAGTTTATTTTTACATGAAATTAGCAACTTGTCATGCTCATGCCTTATCGCGTGCAGTTGCTCGACGATAAGGCCCTGGCTCTTTATGTCCGGGAGCGGGAAAGGAAAATTTGGAAAGTCCTTTACAGAAATTCTGTCTACCGTCGCACCCTTCACCGTCTTGTCAGCTATGAAACGCTGAAAGTGGGGGGATAGATAGCAAAGAACGAAAAAGTCAGGACGGACTTTGCTTTGATCCAATCGAACCAAACCCATTCGGCGACCTAAGCAGCATTTCAAATCTGGTGGGATCAAGCCAATCTGACCGAGACGTGTTTCATATGCGAAGACAACGTCATCCTCACGAGGCTCAACGCGTCGCGTCCAAGTCGCGTAGTCTTCGTCTGTCACATGGCGTGTCTTTGTAAGTTCAATTCGACCATCAACCAGTGATGAAATACCGAGAAATAAAGGTCCGCTATCAACCGTTTTGGGGGTTGCATGAGGTCCGTCAAAGACCTCTCCGAAATCCCCGATTGGTACTTGGGTCCAGTTACCCGAAGTTGAGAATACCGCATCAGTGGCGCTTTCAAACAACTCCCGCGCGTTTTGGAGGTTGGCTTCGGCGTTCTCTTTGGCGCGGGTCAGCCCCTCAAACGCTGCATCCAAAACCGCCACAATCCGCTTTTGCTCTTCGAGGGGGGGGATGGGTACAGACAGAGACCGCATATGTCTAAAATGTCGTGCGTATCCCAATGATTTAACTGGATGAGCCTCCAAGAAATACGCAAAGAATTTTGCGTCTAGACCGTCTCTTGGTTGGAGGACCTTGACCCCGTCGGCGCCGACAACGAAATCAAAATCGATGTACTTGATGACCTGCGTGTGATCTCCGAAAATCACCAAAGGTTTCGCGATTTTGTTTAGGTTGGCTTCGTCCGCCCAGTAACCGTTTATGTAGTCCGCTTCTTGCGAAACTATTGGAAACGGCCCTTCCGATTGGAATTGTTTGCGTGGAATTTTTCCAGCTACCTTAAAAGGCTCGATGCACTTCTCAAGCGGCTTAACCTCCCACCCCGCCTTCACAGCATCCCCCTGATCTGCGCCAGGATCTCCGCCGTCTCTGCATCCCGCGCCAGCATGTCGTCGATGATCTCGGATGGGTCGCGCAGGGGGGCTTTCTCAGGCGCAAAGGGGTTTTTGACGGACATATCAAACGTCGCTTCGTCAATATCGCCGCGCGTCATTGACCAGCTTTTGGGACTGTCGGCTTTGGTCTTTTGCAGCTCCACAAACTCGGCCAATTCATCGTCGCGCAGGGGGGATGATTTACCCAAGGACCGTTCCGGGTCCAGCGCGTAATACCATGTGGACCGCGTCTTGCGCCCCTTTTCAAAGAACAGCACGACGGTTTTCAC
>NVQY01000126.1 GCA_002400675.1 Paracoccaceae bacterium
TTGAAGGTATGGTATAAGAAACAGATGCTTCTTTTAATTTAACATAAGTACCATCTTCTACCCAAAAAGCATTGTTTTGGTTTTTATACATTCCTCTGTCAATGTTGAATGTCTAATTTATTAAGACGAAAAAAATAAGGAGTACTTACAAAAGTCTATTAAACAATTTAAAAACGGTTTCAAGTCATAAAAAAACCACCTCTGATGAGGTGGTTCTTTGTGCATTAAATTTATTGATTTAAAGGTATTTTTACTAAATAATTTAAATCACATCATTTTATTATGGGCAAGAGTTAGTCATTGACAGCACACTTCCTATAGGAGGCGTAGGCCCGGCCTCATATACTAATGTTCCATTTCCATCATAAATTTGGAAAGTAATTTCTTCGTCCCAATCTCCAGAATTAAAACTAACTTCAACGACACTTCCATCAGGAACGGCTACTCCTTGTGATAATGAGGCTCCATCCAAGCTAAATTCACCTCCATCAAAGCCATCAAAGGTAAAAGAAAGTGAAGCTCCATTCCATCCATCACCATAGGAATCTTGCATTTCTATAGTCCAGTTACAAGGTGTTCCAAAAACAGTGATTCCAAGAGTAATTGGATCGGAAGATTTCCCATTAAATGCCAATTCATATACTGAAAGTGAAACAGGTTGATCGAATTGAGTAAAAACAACATTAACTTGATCTTTTCTTCCATCAATAGGTTGTATTTCAGCTCCTGTTACACTCCAAATATATTCTGATCCACCTCTATATGTTTTTAAGGTATAAGTGTATGTATCCCCTATGAATGCCACTGTTTCACCATTTATTGCTGTTACTATCGGGATAACTTTTGGTGCATCACTTCCAAAGTTATCATCATCTGAACAAGATGAGATAACTAAACTCAAAGCTAAGAATAAGCTTAAATAAACATATTTGTTTAAAATATTTTTCATATTATTAATTATTAATTATTAATTTTGATTTTAATTATCTCCAACCACCAGTAGAATAATCTTCACCTGGAACACCAGTAGTGCCACCAAATGTATAGCTGTCAGCCGGGATAGATTCCAATGCTTTACCCGGAACAGGGAAATGTAACAATGTACCAGATTGAAGCATATCTTCTTTTCTCATTTCAAAGAAACCAATTCCCATTGTTGTCCAACCAAATTCTACCATTCTTTCATAGTGAATAGCATCTTTTACAGCTTGAAGGTCGGCAGCAACCTCAGGTAAATTACCTCTGGTTACTCTGGTACCAGCATTGATAACTGCAGCCGCACCACCAATATTACCAGTATTTGCCATAGCTTCTGCTTTGTACATATCGTTTTCAGCTTTAGAATATTCAACGATATTCTCTGTCCAGTTTGTGATATAGCTGTCATACCTGCTATATCTGTAGCTACTGTAGTGATAGATACCTCTTTCAGGTCTGAAATTATTGGATCCTAAATAACCATAGTCCGTTAAAAGTCTGGCATCATCAGAAGTAGATTCTTCCTGGAACGTTACATCATCTTCCCAATAATCAGGCGTATTTGGATCCATCATATTAATAATTCTCATATCAACTCTCGCCCAACCAGGAAAAACCAAATATGTTCTAGGAATCAAGTCATACCAGGTCACGTCATCCATATAGATTTCGAAATCAGCACTAACACCATTATTGGCATAGGTAAGAACCTTATTCCAGTCAATACCTGCTTTCTGTGTGCTGTTACGGACATTACCAACAAGCATACGAGCACCAATACTGTTCATAAATCCTACTAATGAAGCGTTATTTCCGGCACCACCTGGTAACCAAGATTCCGGAACTGAAACACCGTTAGATTGCGCTATAGAAATAGCTTGATCTAATTTTCCCAATGCAAAGGTCATTGCATCTGCATAACTGGTAGCATCTTCTCCAATAATTCCTGTTTCATCTGACAACCAGACTTTGTCAAAAACCAATGCCAGGTAACCTATAGACAAAGCCTGTCCAAATTTGGCGATCATTTCAATTTGTGCAGGGTTTTCAAATTCTGTTCCATTTGCAATGGCCAATGCCAAAGTATTTGAATCTGACAGTACAGAATACAGTGCATTGAAATAAGYATTTGTTATATATTGATTCCCATAAGAACTTGTATTGTTCCAGGCAACTCTTGGTTCACTGGATGTATCTCTCATTCCAAAGTTACCCCAGGAACAGGTGGTGAGATCTGCCATTGTAGCAAATGCTGGTCCGGGCCCACGAAAACTGTGAATAGTCATGAACCAGTTTTGTAAAATAGACCCCGCTGTTGCTTCTAATGCAACAGGGTCAGAGGTCAAAATTTTGTCATTCGGGTTTTCCAAATTTTCTACTTCCAATTCTGTAGAAAAATCCTGACATGAAACCACAAAGAGTAGCAATGCCATGGTAGAAAATATTTTTCTTATTTGTTTCATTTTTAATTATTTTTTTGATTAAAATTTAAGTTGTACTGACAATGAGTATGAAGTTTGATTTGGATATACACCATAATCAACACTAAAGTACTGTTGTGTTCCACCATCATAATTTGCTACTTCAGGATCCCAACCAAGGTAATCTGTAAAAGTCAACAAGTTTCTACCTATAAGGCTGAATTTAACTTCTTTAAAGAAGCCATTTGCAACGCTTGAAAGTTTAGTTGAAGGTATGGTATAAGAAACAGATGCTTCTTTTAATTTAACATAAGTACCATCTTCTACCCAAAAAGCATTGTTTTGGTTTACATCATATAAAGTTCCATAATAAACACGGGTCTTTTTTTCTGAATCAGGTTTTCCAGCCTGGTCAACCATTGCATTTCGTTCACTTATGGTTGTCCATTGGCCGTTAACGTTGTAAACATCTCCACCACTTTTCCAATCCCAAAGCATGTAAAAATCAAAATCCTTATAAGAGAAATTAGAAGTAACGCCAACTCTGAAATCGGCATTTTGGTTCCCTATCTTTTCAAATACGGCAATACCATCTTCGTCAACTTCAATGATAGCTGCTTCATTAACAGTTCCAATAGCATCAGCTCTAACTACAACACCGTCGCTATTTACAGCATAGTCGGTAATAGACGTTCCAGTTGGTAATTGATTTGTCATAGTTCCCAAATCCGTCACAAATTTTCTACCAAACATTGAACCAAATTCTGTATCTTCTCTCAATAAGAACAATCCACTTGGGCCAACCAGTTGTTCAGGTGCATTCAATTGGGTGATATTAGAATCAGACATCGTAAAGTTTACACCTACATTCCATGATAGATCAGCCTTGTCAATAATTTTTGATTTCAAGGTAAATTCATAGGTGTCAGATTCCAGGTCACCAACATTTTGCCATTGCCTGTTTTTACCCGCATTGGCAGGTGCAAAAAGATTCACGATCATAAACTGATCAGAAGAAACCTGGTGAGAATATGCAAATTCTAAGGTAAATCTATCCAAGAAAGAAGCATTTAAACCAATTTCAGTCTCTGTAGTCAGCGATGGTTTTAGATCTGGATTCCCTTTAATTCTGTTTGTAGATAAAGTACCTCCATTGATACCTGTTTGTTCATATTGCCAAGAAAAACCAGGTCGTTGACCTGAAGTACCTGTTGCAACATTTATTTTCATTTCTTGAACACCTGGAATTTCAATGTCTTGCGTAATTCTCCAAGCCGCTGAAACCCTGTAATAGTCATTCCATCGTTCGTTTTCACCAAATAATGAAGAACCATCTTTTCTGTAAAGGGCGTCAAAAATATAACGGTCTTTATAAACAAAACCAGCAATTGCAAACATGTTTTGTGCTCTTACATCACGTGAATCAGAATTGGCAGTAACATCTGTGTTGTTAAAGTTATCCAATGTTGGTAATCCTGAATACAAGTAATCATTTCCGGCAGCATTAAATTGTTCGTAATGTCTGTCTTCCGCTAAATAACTAACTTTTGCTTTCACATCCAGTTCTCCAAATTGATCAGAATAATTCAAGGTAGCCTGTGCTTTTTGAGACAGGTCTAAAGAACTGGTTTTATAAATAGAACCTTTACTGTATCCAAATCCAATATCATCTCCTGATGTTGTATATGTTTCGTATTTATTATTTCTGGTATATCTGTAATTATTGTTTTCAAATGAATATTCTATATCTGCATTTAAAAATTCTGTGAATTTAAGGTTTAACTTATACCCACCAAGAAAACGTTGTTGTCTTGCTTTTGCATCTCTGGCATACAATGAATATAAAGGGTTGCTAATTTCGCTTTCCCATGGATCCGGTTTGTAATAGTACGGTTGTCCATCAGGATTTGGCAAGAGAACATTTGCATCAGGAGCCAATCTTGATATAATTCTATAAACATCATCACCACCACCCGGGCTATTGTCCTGTAGTTTGATAAATGAACTGCTCGCACTGAATTTAATCCAGTCATTGAAATAATAATCAGCATTTAAACGCAAACTATTTCTTGTATAACCTCCTGTTTCAGCCAATACTCCATCCACTTCTGTATTTTCAGAAGAAAAGTAAATTCTTGATTTATCGTTACCGCTTGAAATAGAAGCAAAATTGGTCATATTCGTTCCTTTTTGGAAGAATTCTTTTTGCCAGTTGTTGTATACACCAAAAGGATTATCAGAATAACCGTCAAAAGATTCGATTCTTGAACCTATAACTGCGTTATCACCAGCTGCAGCATATACACTTTGGTAGTTTGAACCATAAGTAACACCTTCATATTTTGTGTATTGTCCCTGGAATTGTTGCCAGTCAGATGCCAACTCATATCCATGAGACTGGTTGGTATCTACAAAATTATTAATTTCAGAGTACCCTATTTCCGATCTGATTGTAATTTCAGTTTTACCTGCTTTACCTCTTTTTGAAGTAATTACAATTACACCATTTCCTGCACGTGATCCATATAAAGAGGAAGCAGATGCACCTTTTACAATTTCGAAAGAAGCAATATCATCAATATTGATATCAGCTAAACCACCTTCGATAAATATTCCGTCCATTATTATTAAAGGAGCCTGAGAACCATAGAAATTGGCAGCACCACGTAATAGAATGGTAGCACCCTGACCAGGACGACCCAATTTTGTAACGGTTATACCTGCTACTTTTCCTTGTAAAGCACTTGCGGCAGAACCGGCAGGAACTTTAGCAAGTTCATCAGCAGATACTGTTGCTACAGTAACCGATAATTTCTTTTTTGAAGTTGCACCAGCCACACCAGTTACAACAACTTCTTCAAGTGCTTCGGCGTCGTCTTGCATAACAACATTGTAAATATTGGAATCACCAACGGTTCTTTCAACAGTCAGCATGCCTATAAAGCTAAATTGTAAAACAGCTCCAGTTGAGGCATTGATTGAATAATTACCATCAAAATCCGTTTGAGTACCAGTGTTGGTACCTTTAACTATAACTGTTACACCTGGTAAAGGTCCGCTTGCATCGGAAACATTACCTGTAACAGTTTTTTCTTGTGCAAACGTAAATTGCACAGCTAACGCCAATAATAGCGTTAGAAAACCATTAAACTTTGTTTTCATTATATAATTATTTGAATTAATTGCAGCTAAAATCTTAATAATTTGTTAATAAAACAAGTTTTTTCATGTTAAAATGTTAAATAACGTTAAAAAACCCTAGAAATAGTTCAGTAATTCATGTGTTTTAATGAAGAAAAAATTCATTTTAAGAAAATAACATAATAAGCTATTGAACAGCAAGTTACATTAAGTATTTGCTATTTTTTAAATTGTAAAAAGTATTTTTTTTAACGCTATTATAAGTGTGTAAAACTATTATGAAATTACAGAAATTATTAAAACTTCAGAAATATATTTGTGGGTATTAAGGGAAAGATGTTCTCAAAGATTATTTTTTAAACTAAAAAAATAAAATTATGAAAGTATAAAAGCCATAACTAGTGATATTGCTAACTTTTTTGAAAGAATTGAAATAGATCTATGATGTTATTGTAAACTCCATAAAGCTTAACTAAATAATGATTTTCATCTTGAATTCTTGTTCCTACAACAGCATTATCACCTGAAGCGGCATAAACACTTTCATACTTTGTGTACTGACCTTGAGCGGTTTGCCAATCAGAAGCCAATTTAAAACCATGAGATTGGTTGGTATCTATGAAGTTGTTAATTTCAGATGAACCAATTTCAATACGAACTACAACTTGAGTTTTACCAAGTTTACCTCTTTTAGAAGAAATAACAATAACACCATTACCAGCACGAGAGCCGTATAAAGAAGATGCAGATGCACCTTTTACAATCTCGATAGAAGCTATATCATCTACGTTGATATCAGCTAAACCACCTTCAATAAATATTCTATCCATAATAACTAAAGGAGATTGAGAACCGTAGAAATTAGCAGCACCACGTAATAAAATAGTTACTCCTTGACCAGGACGTCCAAGATTAGTTACTGAGATACCAGCTACTTTACCTTGTAAAGTGCTTGGCAGATCCAGCAGGAACTTTCTGAAGTTCTTCAGCGGAAACCGATGCACTAACTGTTTTTTCAACAGCCACCATACCCATAAAGCTGAACTGTAAAACTGCTCCAGTTGAAGCTTTGATTAATTTTAAAAAGTATTAAAGTCTTCTAAAAAGTAGTAACTACCTCTAATAATTTTATGCTTGTAAATAATTATGTAATGAGGTGATTAAGGTGATGTAGAGATATTTTTCTTAAATTTTATTGTAAAATAATTCAAGAGTCTAATCTTTATAAAATAATATTTCAGAAGTTATTTTCGTTTAACAGCGTCTCAATTTGTATTCTTTCTTTATGTGTAAGTCGACTATTCTTATTACGTATCATAT
>NVQY01000127.1 GCA_002400675.1 Paracoccaceae bacterium
CGCCGAAACTCGTCTGTGTATCTCATTGCCATTCCTTGTCTCCTTTATAGCAAACATTGCTCGAAAGAGACCGGAACGAAACCGTGACAGGTCCAGATTAGTGTTGTCACTGATCAATACCGCGACGCCTTGGCCAGCCTGCGGCAGTATCGATAGAATTCTTCCAGCAGTTGCGCTCCCATATCCGGACTGCTTTAGTGCAAACACCACCCGTTTTGCGAAAACAGGGGTCAAAATCAACGAATAGCAGCCGAGGCACCCCTAAACATGGCCAAATCACCCAAGACGCCCCCACAGGTCACAAATTATGCCAATGATGACCGGCGGGTGATGAACCCCGAGGTTGGACTGTTGAAACCGGAAAATGACCCCGAAGCGGGTATAACCAAATGGGCCTATGATCCGCACCTTGATCCGGCGCTGCAATTCGATGTGTGGCAGGCACAGATCGAAACGATTATCGACGACGCATTGGCCACCGGCAATCGGAATTGTACACGACGTCACCATCATTTTGGTACGCTCGGGGCGCTTTGCGAGAACTAATGAAACAAACTAACGCGCCGTTGGCAACCACAACTGAAATATCCGGGCTGCCAGCCTTACTAAGGTCCGTTAGGACCCCCAAACCCGCCAAGCTGAAGGCTTGAACCTCAGCATGGCCTTCGAAGCGAATGCCGAGAGGTGAAATGTGAAATGTGAAGACCTTTGAGTTTAAAAAGGCCCACGTCAAAAACACATCAATGGTAGTGGTGCCTTAGTGCACTGTTTCGTAGTAGTCACCTTGGGGCTATTGTTGCCTGATTTTTTCAGGCAGTTCCTCGGGTCTAATGATTGAATATGGGAAAATGAAAGAATTTGACCAACTCCTAGGGTACCTGAAGTTCGATGGCGTGGATCTGCCTTCGAAGAGTGATGCGCGAACCGACGTAAATTTAATTTATCGAATGTTCGAGTTGGAAAAGATTGTCCGGTTTTTTGGTCAACGATACTGGGAGGAAGAAAGCCTAGAGGACAGTGTGCAACCGGGTGCACTGCAACTCGAAAACGTTGCCGCTCACACTTTTCAAGTTGCCAGCTCCGCCCAGCACTTAGCCCAGCACTTCCCTAAAGTGAATAGGGAGCGGGCGATTGAGCTGGCTCTTGTACATGACGAACTTGAAGTGATTACTGGGGACAAAGACCCAGTTGGACCTGATGGGCAAGGGCTAGATACACATGCATTCAATGCCCAAAGACGAATTGATAAAGAGCTGGAGGAGAGATCAGCACTTGAGGAATTATTGAGTGAAATGCGACCTTCAATGCGGGCGGATCATCGAATATTGGTTGAGGAATCTACAAGGGGAGAAACTATCGAGTCACGCTTTTTGAAATCTGTAGACAAACTACAAGCGCTTGCTTTTGTTCGCCTAAAGAAGGTGGGTAATATTAGCCCTGATCATGCCGCTTTTACTATTCGTTATTCCAAACTTGGCGTGGATTACTTTCCAGAACTTCAAATGCACTTTATTTGTGTTCTCGAAGATTTGTTGAACGATGTGCATTCCATTCTAAAACATTCGACTTCCTCTTTCTGCGATGCCACATTGGAGCGCCTCTCAAATGTAGCTCCAACTAATCGCCCAAGTATCCGGCGCTTTGCTTTAATCGGAAAATCGGGAGTTGGAAAGTCAACCGTAGCTATGTTGTTGAAACTTCATTACGGGGCCCACCGTGTTTCTACCGGTCAGATTTGTAGGAAGATCGCCCACCTTTTGTTTGGGAACGAGGCTAAGGAGTCTACCCAAAGAATTGATGATGCGCTGACGCAAATTGATCCATCAATCTTCCTCAATGCTGCATTGCTTTCGGCACCGATCGATCAATCGATTTGTGTGGATTCCCTTAGATTCAAGAGCGATATGGCAAAGGCTCGACAAAGCGGCTTTACAATTGTTCGGATTGTGGCCGCCGAAAGCACTCGCTTGCAGCGCTTGTCTGACCGTGGGCAAGAATTTGATCCGGCAGTGGAGGGCTTGCATCGATCTGAAACAGAACTGGATCAGGCACAAGTTGATCATACAATTACAAACGACGGAAACATCGCTGCATTGGAAACAGTAGTTTCCAAACTGTGCTTGGACGATCCATGAGGAAAAACATATTTCTGCATTTCATGAATCGTGATACTCGCGAAATATTTCGCGTGTTTGAATTGCTAGATTCTGCTGACCACGCAGCGGCCCTCCGCAAACCACTAAATGCCGCTGCAATATTGTGCGAAGACGCATGCTATGCGCCTCCCGGCTTTGTTATAGAGGAGGACTTGGCCTTCGAACTCTTCGAGACTCAGTCTGCCTATCTTGAAACGGGGCTGGTGCAGCTCCCAATACGCGAGCGCAGCTTAGTCGACTATGCAGAAAAAAAGCGTGGCGAATATGCGCCCACACGAAACCGTTATTCTGGCCTGTTTGATGATTCCAGACTGGAACTGCTTTCCTCCCATGAAGCAGCCATAACCAGCCGAAAGGTTCAAATTGGACCTGCGATTGCTGAGGGTTTCGCCGTTGGTGTTGATTCAAGAGCGCGCGTTTGGAAGACTATTCGCGAGAAGGCTACGCCTAGGGTTATTCGGAACCTAAGGGAAGTACCAACGTTGCTCGCAGAAAACGGTAAGCCGCTAACTTGGTCCATGATGGAGCCGCTCTTTTTGGAAGAGAGTAAACCATTTTACAAGGAAGCCAGAGACGCCCTACAGCATGTATATTTTAGCGAGTATTGTCGTGAACATAAGTTAATTTTGCTTTCAGACGTGCCGTACATGCCGGAAGTTTTTTATCTACCGAGCGATCGAAGTGTCTACAGCTACCGGAGATTTCGCAACTTCCTAGCTTCACTCGGTTGCGCCGATTTGTTTCTAGAAGCTTCTGCTAAATTCATCATCAGAATGCGATCTTCGATCGGCTTTGTGGAATTGATTGACGCTTATGTAGCATTGGCTGATATTTACAAAGCTGAGGGCGACTTTAAATATCAAACGAGAAGAGCGGTAGAAGCAGCTAGGTTTGATTGGATTGGGTTGGGTGAGCGCCGCAAAGGTATACTTGACGATCCAAGTAGAATTGAAGCGCTAGAGATTGACGATGCGTGTGCAGAACTGGCGAAAATTCTCTCATCTGAGCACAACCTGCCAGAACGAGCCAAACAGAATATAAGTTCGGATCGAAAATCGAATAAAATCAGAACGAAGGAAAACCGGATGAAGGTAGCAGTATTTGTCGCACTAGAGGAGGAGTTAGAGGTCCTTGCAAAGCAGCTTGATCTTACCCGACAAGCGGGACGGCCCTCGGCTATAGGCAAGATAGGGGAAGTTGAATTAGAGGTGCTTTGCCCTAGAGCCATGGGACGCGTAGCAGCGGCAGTCGAAATGTCTCGTTACTTGAGCGAAGCCAAGCCGAAGCCAAGCTTGGTCTTGTGTGTCGGTCTTGCGGGTGGTTTTGTCGAAGCAAAAATTGACGCAGGCACGGTTATTTGCGCCCAAACTGTTGTCGATCTGGCCAATAGAAAAGTGAAAGACGACGAAGGAGGCAACGCGGAATCGAAGTTTCGGAGGCAGGATTTCGAATGCTCCAGAGAAGTTTACTCCGTCGCAACATCAGATGAATTTGACCTTAGTGGTTGGGTGACATACTGCTCCGAGAACTTCGATTGGCCTAAAGGGCGGGTGCCGTCACTACGCGAAGGAAAAATTGCCAGCGTCGATGAAGTTGTTTCAAGTGACGACCACCGTAAAAAAATGGTTGAGAATGTTGATAAGCTGCTGGGGGTGGAAATGGAGGCGGGAGGAGTTTGTGCCGCCGCAAAATCATTCGGCATTCCTGTCGCTGTGCTTCGAGTAGTTTCTGATATGGCAGACCCATCAAAAGAAGATGATCAGTGGCGTTCAATAGGTATGAAAACGCTTGCACAACTTATCTCTAGGCTGCCAATGAAACGTATCATTGAGCTGGAGCAAAAATAGATGCTTCCAAGAGTTCCTCGTTGTCCAATAGTCGCTTTGAGACAGGATCCAATGCCTCACGATCATTTATCTCCGACGGTACACGTGTCCACCTAGGTGATCGGTGACTAGGAATAAACGAGAGGAAWTCTTCTGGGTCACTACACTCATAGGCGGTAAGCAGAACAACCGCACTCTCCGCGTCATTTYGGTCAAGAATGCTGAGGCATTGAAGCGAGTCAAATGCTATCACGTCAACTAAGTTTTCGACGACCTCTTTTGGAGCTGTTGTCTGCTCCGCAATCGTTCTTCGGGCGGCTTCGTCGATGCCAAAGGGTTCACTTGAGAAAAGGTCAGCGTCGGTCCCCTGTAAGTAGCCAAAAAACCCTAGTGTTCGACCCTTGCCGAAACTTGGGCTTGCTGAAGCTGCAAGGGTAAGAATTCTATCAAGGCAACGTATTGTTACCATTATTCGCAGATGAGCCAAGACAGGCTGTTTTTCTGCCAAGCGTAGCGGCAATTGTTGTGCAAATACCTTGGCGATGCGGCCAAAGGATAGGTGGCTCGAACCAGCTTTCCAGCAGGCTTCCAGTTCGTCTCGATGGGCACAAACAACATCGAACTGTTTTAGCTGATAGGACCTCAAAGGTGCTACATACTCCACCTGCTTTTCGTCGATGTCTTTTAGGCGGCGGCGAAGCACAAATCGACCCGGCCCAGTCCGCGTGAAGATTGAGTGCCTCCGATTGTAGAGCAGGTCTTCTGATAAACGCGCCTGCAATGTCTTGTACTGGGTTTTCCCAAAGAGATGCTCGGGTACGAACTGGTATCGGTACGCAGCGTCCAAGATTTCAGATGCCGATAAAGGCTGCCGGGACTTCTCAAGAACGGCTTCGGCTATCCGAAGGTATGAGTTCATAGGAGGGACACCCCAATCCTCTTCCGCCGTATTGCACCACTAGTTTGCGAAGGCTTCCATGCACAAAGTATAGTGCCACTAATCTTGTTCAAAACCAAGTGTTGATATTTGGCTCGGCGCTTATCCATTTTGGTCTTGTATGCCCGATTTAAACACCGACTGGCAATGGGACTAAACAAAATCTCCGGGGATGTTCCGATCAGCCGAGTGAAATTTCAACAAGCGTAAGTGTCACAGCCCTATTTGTATGATATTGCACTCAAGAAATACTGGTGTGTTGGTAAAGATGGCGGCTCCGGTCCAGTTGCGCCAAAAACTGCAATAATTTACAATAGGTTGTCTGTTTGATGTGGCCGCTCGTAGGGGGGGGCAGACGACAGTATCGCCGGTTCTGGTGCGTTATCTCAACAATTCCCAGCCTAAAAAATCTACATGCAAGCAGATCACTGACCGAAAGCGGCGACCGGATGGTCGTCAGTTTTCGCCGGAAACACGCCACCCCTAAACGGGGGCAGGTCGAGCTTGCATTGCGAGAGGCGGAAAAACTGCACCCAGCGCCCAAAGCTATCGTGTTCTGCTCCGTCAACCAAATGAGACTGTTTACCATAACCTACCAGCTTGTCTTTGCTGTTACTGCCGCGTTGCGCCCTATTTGCGCCCAGCGCCCCAATCAACATACGAAAGGGCCTAGCAATTTCTTGCTAAGCCCTTGAATTAATTGACTCCGATGGTAGGGATCGAACCTACGAGCAATTGATTAACAGACAGGGTTGCGTCGATCAGTCGGGTTCTGAACCTTCTTCGCAGAAGATTAACTTCACGGCCCAGCTGGCAACATCGGCACTAGAAAACTTTTTTATTCCGCGATGAATGCCCGCGATCCCACTGCGTCCTATGCGCGTCCTAGCAATCGATTGCAAGCACTGTATATCGGCTAAGTCATTGAAAAGATTGGTGCCCCCACACGGACTCGAACCGCGGACCTACTGATTACAAATCAGTTGCTCTACCAGCTGAGCTATAGGGGCAACCGATGAAAACACACCGTGTTATCCTGGCTTGCGTGACCTCTTGGAACTCTCGTGATCGCAATGCCATGCATGTTGATCTTAGAGCACCAGAGTTTGCGATGCTCCACTTAGTCGAGGTTGCAAACGGATGCAAGGCCATTGGGGTCGAAACCAGCGGGGCAAACAGAAATGCAACCACCCCGGGACAACCGGCAGGCACCTGGTTTGGCAACCATCGCGAGAAACCCGGTCGTGCTGGCACCCTACAACGTCACCGCGCCTGGTCTTCGGCAAACCCGAAAGACCAACCGGGCCTATTGATTGGTCGCGATCAGATAGCCAATGCCAGTTGCCACAAGCAGCCCCAGCGTCACCGCGATGGTGATCTTGATCACGGACCAGGGACGCTCGCCCTGAACGCGGCCAGTGCGGCCGTTGATCACAAAACGGTAGGTCTGGCCGCGGTATTTGTAGGCGGCCAGCCAGACCGGCAGCAGGATATGCTTGAACATCACCTCTGACACATCGGTATCGATATCGTGGATGCGTTGTCGGTCGCCGCCGATATCAAACCGCACGTCGCGTTCGATCACCCGGGCCATATGCTGACGTGCCTGGCTATAGCCGTCGGCCAGTTCCACGGTATAGGCTTCGGCGCGGAAGCCGGCCAGATACTGGGGCTGGTAAGGTTCCAGCGCCGGCAGATCCCATGGCTCCAGCGCGTCGGTATAGCGTTTGGGCAGGCTGGTAGAGGCCAGCACCAGCACATCGTCAAAGAACCGCACCACCCGACTCGACGCACTTCTCCAGCGCACCTTGGCCACCTGTTCGGTCACCCGTTTGCCGTTGCGGGTTACGGTTCTGGATTC
>NVQY01000128.1 GCA_002400675.1 Paracoccaceae bacterium
GGCGTCGCAACTGTTGTCAGGGTTCATCGAAAAGGACGCAGCACCTAGTTTTGTGACCGACGAAGACGGCGCGGTTCACGCCAGCAACGATGCCGCATGCGCGCGGTTTTCCGACACCAAAAGCGCGACTTTGGCCGGTACGCTGCGGGCGATTTTCGCCAATCCATCGGCGGTTCTTTATCGGTTGCAATGTCGTGCCCGTGTCGATGGGGCCGCGCGTGAGGATGTTGTGACGCGCCATGGAAATATGCGATTGGCGGTGCACCGACTTGGGGCGCAGGGTTTCTTGTGGCGGATCGAAGAAATGCCGGACCGGGGCGGGCAGGGGCGCAGTTCGGATGCGATTCCGGTGCCGATGCTGACGGTTGGGCGCTCTGGTGCGGTGTTGTTCATGAATGAAGCTGCGCGCGGGCTGATTGGTGAGCGTATCAAGTCGCTTGACCGGTTGTTTGTAACCTCGCCGGTGCGATCCGGGGGGGTGAATACGATAACGACGGGCGAGGGTTCGATTGATGTGATTGCAACGGAACATGAATGTTCCGCCGGACGTCGGGAATTGTTTTTTTTGCCGATAACCTCAGGTGCCGTGTCGGGTCAGACGGCGGCTTTTGAAACACTGCCGGTGCCAATGATCAAGGTGGCGAGTTCGGGTAAAATCATGACGATCAACCGTCAGGCGACCCATTTGCTGGGGGCTGGGGTCAAAGACGACATGATGCTGGACCAGGTGATGCAGGGGCTTGGGCGTTCGATCCCGGATTGGCTGCGGGACACGATTGGTGGCAAGGCGGCGTTACAATCAGAATTCCTGCGTCTGACACGGACTGACAAGGAGGTTTTTGTGCAGGTCACGCTTAGCCGGGTGCGCGAAGACGGGCAGATGATATTGATCGCGGTTCTGAACGATGCAACCGAGTTGAAAACGCTTGAGGCCCAGTTTGTGCAAAGTCAGAAGATGCAGGCGATTGGTCAGTTGGCGGGGGGGGTTGCGCATGATTTCAACAATCTTTTGACCGCAATTTCAGGGCATTGCGACCTGTTGTTGTTGCGCCATGATCAGGGTGATCAGGACTACGGCGATCTGGTGCAGATCAATGAGAATGCTAATCGCGCCGCCGCATTGGTCAGCCAATTGCTGGCCTTTTCCCGCAAACAAACCTTGCGCCCGGAGGTGTTGGATCTGCGTGACACCCTGTCGGACCTTACCCACCTGCTGAACCGGCTGGTGGGTGAAAAGGTGACGTTGACGCTTGCTCACGAACCGGTATTGGGGTCGATTCGCGCTGACAAACGACAGCTTGAACAAGTGTTGATGAATCTGGTGGTCAACGCGCGCGATGCCATGCCGCAGGGTGGCGAAATTCGAATCGAAACCGAGGTGGTCGTTCTGGATGCGCCGTTGAAGCGTGATCGGGCCACGGTTCCCGCCGGGGATTACGTGGTCGTGCGGGTCAAGGATCAAGGCACCGGCATTGCTGCAGACAAGCTGCAAAAGATTTTCGAACCGTTCTACACAACGAAACGAACGGGCGAGGGTACCGGGCTTGGCCTATCCACCGCTTATGGTATTGTCAAACAGACTGGTGGGTACATTTTCGTCGATAGCATCCAGGGAAGCGGGACCGAGTTCACCTTGTATTTCCCGGTATATGACGTGGTTGAGGAAAAGCCGCTTCCGGCCCCGGTTTCACCAAAGCCTGTGGCGGCCAAACATGGTGAGGGCGTTGTTCTTCTGGTCGAAGACGAAGCCCCGGTGCGCGCCTTTGCATCACGCGCATTACGACTGCGTGGATATACAGTTCTTGAGGCCGAATCCGCCGAGGATGCATTGCGTACACTGGAAGATCCGTCGCTGAACGTGGATGTGTTCGTGACCGATGTGGTCATGCCGGGAATGGACGGACCGACCTGGGTACGCGAGGCCCTGAAAGAACGCCCCGATGTGCGGGTAGTGTTTGTATCGGGCTACGCCGAAGGGGCCTTTGGCGATTCCCAGCCCAAGGTGGAAAACGCAACATTCTTACCAAAACCGTTTTCTCTCAACCAGTTGACTGACACAGTTCATCAACAACTGCACCAACATCAGCTGCATTGATGCCGGTCGCTCGGAAATTTGGGCGGTTTGGTTTTCTGTAGGTCAGGCGATTGCTTGATATAGGGCAAATTCTTCGGCGCATTTGCGGCGGTACTTTTGTTCAGTCGCGTCCGAAAGTTCCAACGCCATTTCAGGAGAAACGTTTTCACGCTTCAACTCCGGCATTTCCCCCAGCCTTTCAGCCAGAAATCTGGCCAACGGTTCTGGGTTTTCGTAGCGAAACAAGTGCGTTACCTGGGTTCCGTTGGGGCGTGGTTCGAGAAACTTGGCCTGACTGCCGACTTTGGCGAAATCGGGTTGGTCTCCGCGCAGGTAAGCCTGCACAAAGTCGTCAAAACTGACGTCGAATGTAGCATTTGATTTGCCCTTCATGAAGGGCCGGCGGCGATACCGATACCAACTACCCAGCCAACTGATCGGCTCGCGCATGATCGCCACTGTTTCCATATGCGCGTTGCACACTTTTTCAAACATTGGTCGAAAGAAACGGTTATAGCGATAGACTGGCGCGTGCTTCAATTCCGGCGGATCGGACACAATAATGTCGGCCCGATCGCGCAATGCGGTCTGAAGGGCAGTGGTTCCGGTCTTGGGAACTGCCAAAAGCACAAGGCGTTCCTTATAAAAAACAAGCATTTGCGGCACCATTCTTGTGAAATCACTTGAGACAGCCTGACGTAAACCAAACGTTAACTCAATTGCGAAACAGTGGAATTGCAAATTATTTGATTGAAATGTTCWCTTTTTGATCCCATAAGGAACAAGAGGGGAACAAACCAGTGATTGCCGCCCGGAGCCGGGTGTGACACTAAGAAAGGTGAATGGGATAATGGCGGATCTTTTGACGATGACCAGCAAGAAAAGCGCAGACAAGCAAAAGGCGCTGGACAGCGCGCTGGCGCAGATTGAACGGCAGTTCGGTAAGGGCGCGGTCATGAAACTTGGCGATGGCGCCATCCAGGAGATCGAGGCAAGTTCGACCGGATCACTTGGCTTGGATATCGCGCTGGGGATCGGCGGGCTGCCGATGGGGCGGATTGTTGAAATCTACGGCCCAGAAAGTTCTGGGAAAACCACGCTGACGCTGCATTGCATCGCCGAGCAACAGAAAAAAGGCGGGGTGTGCGCGTTTGTCGACGCTGAACACGCGCTTGATCCGCTCTATGCCCAAAAGCTGGGTGTGGATATTAATGAATTGCTGATTTCGCAACCCGACAACGGCGAACAGGCGCTTGAGATTACCGACACACTGGTGCGTTCAGGCGCGGTCAGCATGGTGGTTGTCGATTCGGTTGCGGCCCTGACGCCAAAGTCGGAACTTGAGGGCGAAATGGGCGATGCCAGCGTTGGTGTGCAGGCGCGCTTGATGAGCCAGGCCATGCGCAAGCTGACCGGGTCCATCAGCAAATCCAAATGCATGGTAATTTTCATCAACCAGATTCGCATGAAGATTGGCGTGATGTTCGGGTCGCCCGAAACCACATCCGGGGGCAATGCGCTGAAGTTCTATTCGTCGGTACGGCTGGATATCCGGCGGATCGGCGCGGTCAAGGATCGGGATGAAATCGTCGGCAACGCAACCCGCGTCAAAGTGGTCAAGAACAAGGTGGCACCGCCGTTCAAGCAGGTGGAATTCGACATCATGTATGGCGAAGGGATATCTAAGACGGGTGAACTTCTTGATCTGGGTGTGGTCGCCGGCGTGGTGGCAAAATCGGGGTCGTGGTTCAGCTATGGCGATGAGCGGATCGGGCAGGGTCGTGTAAACGCAAAACAATTCCTGCTGGATAACCCGCATATTGCCTACGATATTGAGGATAAAGTTCGTGCCGCACACGGGCTTGAATTTGATCGACCTGCCAATTCTGGGGCCGGAAAAGACGATATTCTTGAAGCCTGAGGGCTTTGGGAAACGACCAAAGCTCCGGTAAATTGGCCGGTGATTGAGCAAAAGTTTGGAAAGGGCGGGCCGATGGGTCCGCCCTGTTTCGTTGCTGGGGCGAATGCGGGCTGTGGACAGCGCGGGGGCGGGCGGCTAAACCTGCGCGAACCCTATTTCCTGTCTGCCACGAGGCCCCAAAATGCCCACAGTCAACGACATCCGTTCAACATTTCTAAACTACTTTGCCAAGCAGGGTCATGAAGTTGTCGACAGCTCACCTTTGGTGCCGCGCAACGACCCAACCCTGATGTTCGTCAACTCGGGCATGGTACAGTTTAAGAACCTGTTCACAGGTCTGGAAACACGCGATTATACACGCGCGACCACGGCGCAGAAATGTGTCCGCGCCGGTGGAAAGCACAATGATCTGGACAATGTCGGCTACACCAACCGCCATCATACGTTCTTTGAAATGCTGGGAAATTTCAGTTTTGGCGACTATTTCAAGTCCGAGGCGATTCCCTTTGCCTGGGAGCTGATCACCAAAGAGCTTGATATTCCCAAGGACCGGCTGCTGGTGACAGTCTACCACACCGACGACGAGGCGGCGGAAATCTGGAAAAAAGTCGCCGGAATTAGCGATGACCGGATTATCCGCATCCCCACCGCCGACAATTTCTGGAGCATGGGGGCCACCGGTCCCTGCGGCCCTTGCACGGAAATTTTCTTTGATCACGGCGACCACATTTGGGGCGGCCCTCCGGGCAGTCCGGACGAGGACGGCGACCGCTTTGTCGAAATCTGGAACCTCGTTTTCATGCAGAACGAACGGTTCGAAGACGGATCAATGACCGCGTTAGAGATGCAGTCCATCGACACCGGCATGGGGATCGAACGGGTGGCTGCGTTGTTGCAGGGCAGCAATGACAATTACGCCACAGATCTGATGCGCGCCCTGATCGAGGCCAGCGCGGATGCCACCAACACCGACCCGGACGGGCCGGGGCGCACGCATCATCGGGTGATCGCCGACCATTTGCGATCGACGTCGTTTCTGTTGGCCGACGGGGTGATGCCCTCTAACGAAGGGCGCGGGTATGTGTTGCGCCGGATCATGCGCCGGGCCATGCGGCATGCGCATTTGCTGGGCACCAAGGACGTGGTGATGCACCGGTTGGTGCCGGCGCTGGTGCAGCAGATGGGTGCGGCGTATCCGGAACTTGGGCGGGCGCAATCGCTGATCGAAGAGACGCTGAAGCAGGAAGAAACCCGGTTCAAAGAGACGCTTGATCGCGGGTTGAAGCTGTTGGATGACGAGTTGGCTGACTTGCCCGAAGGGGCGGAGTTGCCGGGGCGTTCCGCGTTTAAATTGTATGATACATTCGGGTTCCCGCTTGATCTGACGCAGGATGCGTTGCGCGAAAAGGGGCGCACCGTGGACACAGATGGGTTCGAGGTCGCCATGGCCGAGCAAAAAGCCAAGGCGCGCGCCGCTTGGGCCGGGTCGGGCGAGGCGGCGGATTCGACTATCTGGTACGATGTGGCCGACGCGCATGGGGTCACGGATTTTCTGGGCTATGACACCGAAGTTGCCGAGGCACAGATCGTGGCATTGGTCCAGGATGGGGCCGAAGTGCAAAGCGCTGGGACGGGCGAGGTCGTGCAGATAGCCCTGAACCAGTCGCCATTTTACGCCGAATCCGGCGGGCAAGTGGGCGACACCGGGGCGATTCGCACCGATAACGGCGTGGTGGAAATCACCGACACCCGCAAGACCGCCGGTGTATTTGTGCATATTGGCGAGGTTGTCGAGGGCGAGATCACCCGGGGCGAGGCGGCGGCGCTGACCGTCGATCATGCGCGCCGCACGGCGATCCGGGCCAACCATTCCGCCACCCATCTGCTGCACGAGGCCTTGCGCCGTGCCTTGGGTTCCCATGTTTCACAGCGCGGATCGTTGAATGCCGAAGACCGGTTGCGGTTTGATTTCAGCCATTCCAAGGCGTTGTCACCGGATGAACTTGAGGCGGTCTCAGCTGAGGTTAACCAGTATATCTGGCAGAACAAGCCGGTAGAGACCCGGATAATGACGCCCGATGATGCCCGCGAAATGGGTGCGCAGGCGCTGTTCGGCGAGAAATATGGCGACGAGGTGCGGGTTGTTTCCATGGGCGAGATGCAAGGGTCGGGCAAGGGCAGCAATAAGAATACCTATTCGCTGGAATTATGCGGCGGGACACATGTGCGCCAGACCGGCGATATCGGTGCCTTTGCCATCGTCAGCGAGGGGGCTTCGGCTTCGGGAATTCGGCGCATCGAGGCGGTGACGCGTGAAGGCGCGCAGCGGCGGATGGCCGAACGGTCGCGGGTGGTTGACGAGGTCGCTGAGATCCTGCGCAGTCCGGTTGGCGAGATGACGGACCGCATTCGCGGGTTGATCAACGAACGCAAGGTGCTGGGCAACGAGGTGGCGCAGTTGCGCCGCGAACTGGCCATGGCCGGTGGCGGGGCCGCGGCACCTGAAGTCAAGAAAATCAACGGGATAGCGATGATAGCTCAGGTAATTTCCGGGGTGACGGGCAAGGATTTGCCAAGCCTGATTGACGAACACAAGGAGCGGCTGAAAAGTGGTGTTGTGTTGTTGATTGCCGATACTGGTGGCAAGGCGGCGGTAGCGGCTGG
>NVQY01000129.1 GCA_002400675.1 Paracoccaceae bacterium
GGCGATTTCATCGCGCAGCACTACCTCGTCCCAACCGCCCATCTCGGTCAGCTTGTTGTCGGCAATCCGGTAGGCGCGCCGTTCTGCTTCATCGAGGTGGCTCAGCCGGATTACCGGCACCTCGGAAAGCCCCAGCATCGTCGCGGCCAGCACCCGGCCATGGCCTGCGATCAGCTCGCCATCATCCGCCACCATGCACGGAACAGTCCAACCGAACTTTGCCATGCTGGCTGCGATCTTCGCCACCTGATCGTCGCCGTGCATCTTGGCATTGCGGGTGTAGGGGCGCAGTTTGGCAATTGGCCAGGTTTCAATCTCGCTTGGCGCGAATACCAAATCCATGAAGATCCTCGATGTGTGGGGATGCAGACGCCACGGCTGCGCGCCGGGGATTACCGGCGCGGCAGGGTCTGATCTGAATTGTCGGAATTGAGAAACGGAAAACGCCCGAGAGGGATTTCCTCCGGGTGCTCTACTTCGATTATCAAGGTATGAGTCAAGAGGGGCAGACCTGTCAACAGAAAATCTGAAGATGGTTTGCTTGGCCGTATGAACTGGCTTCCATGTGAGGTGTTGGTGTCGCGAATGGCCCATTGCTGTCGTCCAGTGACGCCGATGCTGCTGCATTGCAGCTTTCATAAAGCCAGAGCTGGTGCACACGCAGTATTTTTGCAGCGGAACAGTCTGCAGCGCGGAGCAAACCAAAAATCCAGTACCGAGATTGTCACAGCGGCAGGGCCATTCCCTTCTGCAATGTCCCTAAAATGGCTCCACACGCATTTTTTCTGCTAGGGTTTGGTAAATCTGATATGTCTATTTTGTCAGCAGGGGCAGAATATGGATTCACCAATACTACACACGGAAGAAGGGCTTGAGCTTCTTGATGTTGGGGTCGGTATTTTTGATGGTGATTTGCGTCTTACTTACTGTAACCCGGCGTTTCGTGACCTCAGGCAGTATCCGGAATCACTGTGCCGCGTTCATGTGCGCCTGCAAACACTTCTCCATTTCAATGCACAGCGTGGCGACTTTGGGCCGGGGGCTGCGGATGACCAGGTGGCCGCGCGCATCGCCGAAATCGAAACATCCCGGGAACGCCAGATCGAGCGGGAAATGGCAAATGGGCAGATCCTCAGAATCCGGTATCGCCGCACATCGTCAGGTGGGTTGATGGTTACGTTTCAGGACTGCACCACAGAGCGAAACGCCCAACGTGTCCTTGAGGAAAGAGAGGAACGCTATGCGCTGGTAACGCGGGCGACAAGTGATGGAATTTACGACTGGTACGTGAAAAAGAA
The DNA here is from genome assembly GCA_002400675.1 of Paracoccaceae bacterium. Lineage (GTDB taxonomy): Bacteria > Pseudomonadota > Alphaproteobacteria > Rhodobacterales > Rhodobacteraceae > NVQY01. The sequence goes on from NVQY01000129.1 coordinate 1,299, forward strand.
CGAACTTTTCATATCGGATAACCTGATCCGGATACTGGATTTTGAGTCCAACATCGGCACGTCCCAGACATGGGCAGACCGACTGCACCCGGACGATCTGCCCGGGTATATTGCAGCCCTTCGCTCGCATTTCAAAAAGCAGGCCGAAGCTGTCGATATTGAATACCGGGTTCGTGCCAAGAATGGTGGATACAGATGGATTCACGACCGGGGCGTCGGTGAGCGTGATGAGATCGGACGGGTTGTTCGTCTTGTAGGGGCCGTTCGGGATGTAACCGAAATACACGAGGCTCAGAGCGAACTAATGCACACACGGTCCCGTCTGATGGCATCACTGTCCACGATTTCGGACGGGATATTGCTGACCGGCGCGGACGACCGGATCGAGCTTTTCAATGATCGCTATGTTGAAATCTTCAGAGATGCCGCTGGTGGCGCGGATATGTCCAATACAATCAAGGTGGGGCGTTCTTTCTTTGACATGATCCGGGACGGGTACAATCTGGGCATGTTCAAAGCGCATCCCGACGGTGTGGACGCCTGGATCAAGGCCCGCGTCAAGGCCTGGGAACAACCGGTTGCCAAATGGGAACTTGAACTGTCGAACGGTGTTTGGATCCTGCTGAACGAACGGCGTATGCCCGATGGTGGGCGGGTCATGGTCTACACGGACATTACCGAATTCAAACACCGCGAGGTGGACGCACAAGCGGCCAGCCAGCGGTTCGAGGAAGCGATCGAAGCGATCTCATCCGGGTTTGCACTTTGGGATGCGGATGATCGGTTGGTGACCTGCAACTCGCGTTATCGCGAGTACTTCGTAGGCCTTCGCGATTATGTTGTCCCCGGTGCCGTGTTCACCGAGATTATCGCAGCTGGTATCAAACGTGGATTGTTTCCAAACGCAGAAGGGGACATTCATGCCTATCTCGGGGATATTGCAGAAAAAAGGCAGAAAGCCACGGGCGAAAGCCGCGAACAGTTTACCAATGGCATGTGGCTTCAAATCACCGACCACCGCACCAAGGACGGTGGAATTGTCTCAATCTATACGAACGTTACCGAGTTGAAAAACAATCAGCTTGAGCTTGAGACGCAAACGGGGATTCTGAAACTGACACTTGAAAACATGGGTCAGGGCATCACCATGGTCGATAAGGACCTAAAAACCATTGCTCTGAATGAAAAGTTTCTGGAGTTGATGGATTTCCCGGCAGAAAAATTTCATCAGGGTTTCACAATGGAACAGGCGTTCCGGTACAATGCTGAACGGGGCGAATACGGGCCAGGCGATGTTGACGAACAGGTCGGCACGCGTTTGGAGATGTCCGCAAAATTTCAACCGCATCGGTTTGAACGGACCCGGCACGACGGCACGATCGTTGAAATCGTCGGCAACCCGATCAAGGGGGGCGGATTTGTTTCAACCTACACCGACATTACCGAACGCAGGCAGGCCGAGGTATCTCTCAAATCCGCTTTGGCGGAATTCAACGCGGTTCTGGAAAACATTGATTACGGCGTTGTGTTCATGGGGCCTGATTTGCGAACACGGATTGCGAACAGAGCTTTTTCGCGGATGTGGAATGTTCCGCCAGAGTTTATTGCAGAAAACCCGGACGCGCGCAGCCTGATTTCATACGTCCGGAAGAACAATTACTATGCCGTGGACCCCGGTGATTGGGACCAATGGCTGGACAATCGGATCAAGGCAATCAAGGCTGGGAACATTGCCCCGACCGAGGTGGCGCGAACCGACGGCACGATTGTCAGTTACCAGTGTTTTGCACTGCCCGACGGTGGCCGGATGCTCACCTATTTCGACATAACCGAGATTTCGCAGGCACGTGACAGGGCGCAGGAAGCCCTTGAAGAGCTGAAAAATGCACAGCAACGCCTTGTTCAGGCCGAGAAGATGGCCAGTCTGGGCCAGTTGACCGCAGGCATTGCGCACGAAATCAAGAACCCTTTGAACTTTGTCAATAATTTCTCAAAGCTATCTGCCGAGATGATGGAGGAGCTGGCCGAAGTTCTGGTGGATCCAATCGCCGCACTGGAGCAGGAAGACCGCGAAGACGCCGAGGATCTGATGGCGACGGTCCGGGAAAACCTTTTGAAGATCGACCAGCACGGCAAACGGGCCGACAGCATCGTCAAGAACATGCTGCTGCATTCGCGCGAAGGCTCAAGCGAGATGCAAAAAGTGGACCTGAACGCGCTGACCAAAGAGGGTGTCAATCTGGCCTATCACGGCGCGAGGGCCGCCGACAAAGGTTTCAATATCGATCTGGTTTTCAGTTTCTGCGACGACGTGGGAATGGTCGAATGCCTGCCGCAGGATCTGCAACGGGTCATCTTGAACCTGTGTTCCAACGGCATGTACGAGGCGGCGAAACAGGCCGCTTTGGGTGGCTCCCCAGCCCGTCTAAACGTCTCGACATCAATCAAGGACCGTCAGTATCTGATCGAAGTGACGGACAATGGTGGCGGCATACCCGATAAAATGAAGGACAAGATTTTCAACCCGTTTTTCACCACAAAACCCTCGGGTGAGGGCACGGGGCTTGGACTTTCGATCAGTTTCGATATTATCAAACAACATGGTGGTGAGTTGAGTTTTCAAACCCGGTCGGGAATTGGCACGACATTTATCGTGGCCCTGCCGATGGTTATTTCTTCAGGCAGGTAAGGAAAACCCATGCTCAGAATACTCATGGTGGACGACGAACCCGATGCGGAATTTCTGTTCCGGCAAAATTTCCGACGCGAAATTCGCAAACAAACATACGAATTTCTTTTTGCCCATTCAGGAGACCAGGCCCTGAAGATACTGGAAAACAAAGAAATACGTCACGAACTGGTTCTTCTGTCCGACATCAACATGCCAGGCATGACCGGTCTGGAACTTCTGGACCTGGTCAAACTGCGCAACCCCAAATTACCGGTCATCATGATCACTGCCTATGGAGACGCAGAAACCGAGCGCGATGCAATAAGGCGTGGGGCGGCAAAATTGGTCTCCAAACCCGTCGATTTTGAGTATCTCAAGGCTGAGTTGGCGGATTTGTCCAGCCAGACCGCACAATGAGCGCCCCGGTTCGCATACTTGTCGTTGATGACGAACCGGACGTAGAGGCCCTGATCACGCAAAAGTTCCGCCGCGCAATCCGCAGAAAGGAAATGGCTTTCGTGTTCGCCCATGACGGGCAGGAAGCGCTGGACATACTTGAAACCGACGCAGATGTGCTGATGGTGCTGTCAGACATCAACATGCCCCGGATGGACGGGTTGACATTGTTGATGCATTTGGAAGAACGGCATCAGGATCTGAAGACGGTCGTGGTATCCGCCTACGGGGACATGGAAAATATTCGCACCGCCATGAATCGTGGGGCCTTTGATTTTGTTACCAAACCGATCGAATTCGATGATCTCGAAGTGACCATAAAGAAGACACTGGATCATCTGGAAGAACACCGGACCCTGCTGCGCGAAAAGGCCGAGGCGGAAATGGCCCGCGCCACGTTGTCTCGTTATTTTTCACCCAGCGTGGTCGAAGCCATGTCGCAGGATTCAAGCCAGATGAAACCGGGTGGCGAACGGCGAGAAGCCACGTTCCTTTTTACCGATCTCACCGGCTTTACCAACCTTGTCGAATCCACCGATCCGGACATCATCGTCGAGTTATTGAACACCTATATCGAAGGTGTTGCCCGGATCGTTTTTGCCAATGATGGCACCGTGATGAAGATCATTGGTGATTCGGTTCAGGCGACCTTTGGTGCGCCTATATCGCAACCGGATCACGCCGCCCGCGCGGTTAACAGCGCACTGGAGATAGATGCCTTCGCCGAAGCGTTCCGGTCCGGCTGGAACGCCCGCGGCGTGAACCTTGGTACAACCCGGATCGGCGTAAATACCGGTGAGGCGATAATTGGAAATTTCGGCGGTGACTCATTCTTCGACTATACCGCCTACGGCGATGCGGTGAACACTGCGGCTCGACTTGAAAGTGCCAACAAGGCGCTCGGTACGCGGATATGCATCGGCGAAAGCGTTGTCGCCCAGATCGATGACTTTGCAGGCCGACCGGCAGGCCTGCTATTGCTGGCGGGAAAATCGCAGAGTCTGGCCGCATTCGAACCGCTTACCCGGGAACAAAGCCTTTCGGGCGTGATGTCTGCCTATCGGGCGGCCTATGAACAACTGGCGTCAGGTGACACATCGGCCAGACAATCCTTCGCCGCTCTGATCTCGGAATTGCCAGATGACCCCTTGATCCTGTTTCATCTTCAACGCGCATTAGGGGGCGCAATGGATGCAATCGTCGACATCTCCACAAAGTGAGTTATTGCCGCCATTCTTGAAACTGTCCAATGTCCGGTCCGCAAATAAATGTCCGGTCCACAAATAAGAGACTTCGCCAGCCACCCTATGGTCCAGAGTTGAGGCGGAACATCGCATCAGATACCGGCACTACTCCACAAATTGCGGCTTTGTCCGCAACTCAGTTAATTGCGGGCTGGTTTTCACAATTTTTTTGCGGATGGCCGGTTTGGGGAAATTGCACCAGTGCTATTGCGTCCGCAGCGAAGGGCGGCTCCCCGCCCTTCACGTCGGATGCTGCACTGCAGGAATAGGACGAAACCGCTCGCGGAGRCKATCCGGGCGCTCTACTTTGATGATCAAGGTCTGAATCAAGAGGCGTAGGTCTGTCTACCGGAAATCTGACGGCGATTTGCGTGGCCGTTTGAACTGGCTACCGGGGTGGCTTCCTACTGGTTGGTTTTGGCAGGGGTAGATTCTTGACTAATTTTGTCAAGAAGCCACCCCTAGAGGCGCAACCAGACTCGCAACCATTTGTTTTATTGCACTATTAAATACCTGACTGTTTTACCTGGCTTCCAAGTGGATTCCCCCACAAAATCCACTTACGCTAGCGAAATCCCGCGCCCAGCCCCCCCGTATACAAACGCCCCCAGGGAGGAACCATTGGGTGGGGGCGTGGGGATGTTAAACCGTCCAGAGCCGAGGTTCTACCTGATCATCCGCAGTAGAGTCGGTCAAAGGGTTGGGCAACATCATTCCTGATTGACTCCCAGATGCCCATGACTAGGCTAGCTTTGGAGAATAAATAACCCAAAACAATAACTTATAAACTTGGGCGTCAAAAAACGGGAAGCACTACAAACATGGCAGGGACTTTTTACGAGCAGCCGATCCTTAATTCGCCCTATAGGGAACCCCTGCTGCACCACGCATTGGATGGGGACGGCCAACCGACCGACAATCCACCGGTCACCGGTCGACGAC
>NVQY01000130.1 GCA_002400675.1 Paracoccaceae bacterium
GCCGCCGTGGTGGCCAGCATTTCGCGCATGCCCGGACCGCCCGAGGGGCCTTCGTTGCGGATCACGAACACTTCGCCTTCGGTGTAAGTGCGGTTTTGCACGGCTTGAAACGCGTCCTGTTCGCACTCAAAAACATGCGCGGGGCCGCTGAACACGATCTGGTTGCCGGACATGCCGGCGATCTTCACAATCGCGCCTTCGGGGGCAAGGTTGCCTTTCAGGCCAACCACGCCGCCGGTGGTTGAAATCGGCGTTTCCACCGGGTGGATCACGCGGCCATCGGCCTCGCCTTCGATCTTGTCCAGCTCTTCGCCAAGGGAATAGCCGCTGGCGGTCATGCAATCTTCGTGCAGCAACCCGGCCTTGCGCAACTCTTTCAACACGACCGGCACGCCGCCGGCCTCGTAGAGGTCCTTGGCCACATAGGCCCCGCCGGGTTTCAGATCGACGAAATACGGCGTGTCGCGGAAGATTTCGCAGACGTCATCAAGGAAGAATTCAATCCCCGCCTCGTGCGCCATGGCTGGCAGATGCAGACCGGCGTTGGTGGACCCGCCGGTGCAGGCAACGATGCGTGCGGCGTTTTCCAGCGACTGACGCGTGACGATATCGCGCGCGCGGATGTTCTTTTCGATCAGGTTCATCACCGCTTCACCACTGGCAATGGCGTAGTGATCGCGCGATTCGTAAGGGGCGGGCGCGCCGGAGGAGTTCAACAGCGCAAGGCCGATCGCCTCGGACACGCAGGCCATGGTATTGGCGGTGAACTGCCCGCCACAGGCCCCGGCAGAGGGGCACGCCACCGCTTCGAGCTTTTCCAACTCGCAGGTGGTCATGTTGCCGGCCTGATGCTGGCCGACGGCCTCGAACACGTCCTGAACGGTGACGTCCTTGCCGTTCAGCCGGCCCGGCAGGATCGACCCGCCATAGATGAACACCGACGGCGTGTTCAGACGAATCATCGCCATCATCATGCCCGGCAGCGACTTGTCACAGCCGGCAAGGCCGACAATCGCGTCATAGCAATGGCCGCGCATGGTCAGTTCGACCGAATCGGCAATCGTCTCGCGGCTGGCCAGCGACGACCGCATGCCCTCATGGCCCATGGCGATGCCATCGGTGACGGTGATGGTGGTAAATTCGCGCGGCGTACCTGCGGCGGCTTTCACGCCCAGTTTGACCGCCTGCGCCTGACGGTTCAGCGAAATGTTGCAAGGGGCGGCTTCGTTCCAGCAGGTGGCCACGCCGATCAGCGGCTGGTGGATTTCCTTTTCGCTGAGACCCATYGCGTAAAGGTAGGACCGGTGCGGCGCGCGTTCCGGGCCTTCGGTGACGTGACGGCTGGGCAGTTTGGATTTGTCGAATTTGCGCATCGGCATGGCGGGACTCCCTTGGGTATATGATCGCTCAAAGCAATAGCCACGCGCCCCGACCGGCACAAGTGTCAAGACGGGCACAAGTGTCAAGGCGGGGGCATGTGGTCACGGCGGTGTTCCTTGAAATAATTCCACCGCCCCCTTAGCGTCGCCTTATCTGCCAGCGCCCGAAGGTCGGGCTGTTGCACATTAAACAGTGAACGCCGGAGGGCAGGCATGGAGCCGACGTTATTTTCCTTTATCTGGAAGCATTCCAAACGCCAGCAATTGACGTTGCTGATCCTGACGGTGGTTTCGTTTCCGTTCCTGTATATCTCGCTGGAAYTGCCCAAGCKGATCATCAACGATGCCATCGGGTCGACCACCGCCAATGTGGACCTGTTCGGCACTCAGGTGACGCAAATTCAGTTCCTTTTGATCCTCTGCGTGGCGTTTCTGGTGGTGGTTCTGGCCAGTGGGTTGATGAAAATGCGCATCAACACCATGAAGGGCGTGTTGGCCGAACGCATGTTGCGCCGCCTGCGGTTTCAGCTGATCGGCCGCATGATGCGGTTCCCCAAGCCATATTTCCGCACGACTTCTCAGGGCGAGTTGGTGGCGATGATCACCTCAGAGGCCGAACCGATGGGCGGGTTGATGGGCGACGCCATCGCCCAGCCGGTGTTCCAGTTCGGCCAGATGATGACCATCGTTGTGTTCCTGTTTGCCCAAAGCGTGTGGTTTGGTCTGGCCTCGGTCGCATTGATCCCGTTGCAGGCGTGGCTGATCCCGAAACTGCAACGCCAGATCAACCTGCTGAACAAATCGCGGATCCAGGAGATTCGCGCCCTTGCCAGTGAGATCGGCGAAAGCGCCGCCGGGATCAGCGATCTGCGCGCCAATGGCGGCTGGCGCTATCGGATGGCGATGTTTTCGGGGCGGCTGGGGCGGCTGTTCGATGTGCGGTTTCAGATTTATCGCAAGAAGTTCTTTATGAAGTTCCTCAACAATCTGATCACCCAGATGACGCCGTTTCTGTTCTATTCGGTCGGCGGGTTTCTGGCGATCCGGGGCGAGATTTCGGTGGGCGCGCTGGTCGCCGCGCTGGGCGCATATAAGGACCTGTCGTCGCCGTGGAAGGCGTTGTTGGTCTATTACAATCAGGTGCAGGACATGTCGTTGCGCTGGGAAATCGTCACCGAACGCTTTGCCCCGCGCGGGATGATCGACGAGGCGCTGTTTGATGGTGATCCGGGCGAAATCCCGCGTCTTAACGGCAAGGTCGAATTTCGCAATGTCARCGTCGAGGATCAGGATGGCAACCTTATCCTTGAGGATATCAACCTGACCATCCCCCACGGTGCCCGCGTAGCGATTCAAAGCAGTCGGACCGCCGAACGTGCGGCCTTTGGCCAGCTATTGACCCGCGAAGTGTTGCCAACCCGGGGCGAAGTGATCCTGACGGGGCATCCCTTGCAAGGGCTGCATCAGGCGGTGATCGCGGCGCGCGTGGGCTATGCCCATTCGCGGCCCTATCTGTTTGACGGCACCCTTGGCGACAACCTGTTGATGCCACTGAGGATGAAACCGCAAAGCGGCCCGGATAAATCTGATCGCGCCTCACTAGAGGCCGTCCGGTCCGGCAACAGCCCGGATTCAACCAAATCTGACTGGCTTGATCCCGGGGTGGCGGGGCTGGAAACCCCGGACGAGGTTCGCGATTGGTGGTTCCGGCTGGTCGAGGCGATGGGCATGGACGACTTTATCGTCCGCCGCACGCTGAACTCGCGTTTCGACCCGGACCAACATCCCGAACTGGCCAGAAAAATCATTGATCTGCGCCCGGAAATGTACGAGCGCCTTAAGAAAAAGGGGCTGGATGGGGCGATCCATCGGTTTGATCCCGAACAGTTCAACCCGTCCATCCCGCTTGGCGGGAATTTGTTGTTTGCCGCCCCGACAAACGATATTTCACATCTGAGTATGGCAAGCGAGCACCGCTTTGCGAAGATGCTGGAGGCAGAGGGGCTGGCGGATGATGCCATTGCGATTTCGCAGGCGGTGATCGAAACCCTGACCCGGACATTTGGGCAGGATGGCACGGATCACCCGTTGTTCCGGCGCTTGGGCATCGAAGAGGAAACCTATCGCCGCCTTGCCGAAATTTCGAGAAAACGCCAGAAAATGGGCGACGGTGCCCTGACGGCGGACGAACGGGCGATCATGATGATTGTGCCGCTGACCCTGACGGCGGAACAGATCGGCCCCAGCTTTCCCGAGCAGTTCAAGCAAAGAATCCTGGCGATCCGCAAGTCGCGCGCGTCGGAATTGCGTGATTTCGTTGGCGGGCGGTTTACCGCCGTAGCCCCGGATGTGTACCTGAGACGTTTGACGGTGATCGAAAACGCGATCTATGGCCGGGTGTCGCTGACGGCGGGAGCCAAGAGCGACGAGATCGAAGACGTGGTGGCGGAAATGTTTGCCGAACACGGGTTGCGGCGGCGCGTTGCGGCGATCATTTATGATCTGCCCACTGGGTTGGGGGGGGCGAACCTGCCGACCGTGTTTCAGGAACGACTGGCGTTTAGCCGAGCCGCGATCAAGCGCCCGGATATTCTGGTTCTGGACAAGGCGCTTGCCAGTCACGATTCCAAGAACCGTCTGCGCATGCGGCAGAAACTGCGCGAATTGCTGCCCGATTCGATCATGATTTTCCTTGAGGACCACTTTGACCACCCCAAAGCCTATGATCTGTTTGTCGAAATCAAGGATGGGCGGGTCGATGGGGTTGAACGCTCTGACATTGCGGCGTCGGGGGAAACTGGCGCGGCGGACCTAAGTCGCAAGCTGGCGATTATTGCCGATACCGAGTTGTTCAGGAACATCGACGCCCGAAACCAGAGGCTATTAGCCTTTAGCGCCCATTGGTTCGAGGCGACGCCGGGGCAGGTGATCTTTTCCCACCAGCAAAGCGCCGATGCGGCCTATCTGTGCCTCAAGGGGAACGCCGAATTGCGCTGGCCCGGATCGGCACCGGGGGATCCGCCGGTGTCCAAAATCTCGCCCGGTCGGTTGACCGGTGATCTGGCCGTTATCACCGGCGAGCCGCGCACGCTGGATCTGGTGTCGGTTGATCACACCAGTTTTCTGCGCATCGGGGCCGAAGAATTCCGCGCGGTCATTGAAAGTGACGCGACGGTTGCAATCGGGTTGCTGCAAACCGTGGCCAGGAACCTGACCGGTGCGGCACATTTGTTGCGGGTGTCGCAGGGTCATATTGTGTCCGCCGAAAGCGTGGCGGCGCTACAGGATGGGGCCCCGGATGCCTGACCCGGCTTATGGGCCGCACGAGGGGCTGGTGGCCCCGGCTCGGCCCACAAAGGCGATCTGGCGGTTGCTGGTTGGTCTGACGATTGTGGCGATTGTCGTCCTTGGGCTGAACTGGCTGTTGTATTCGACCATTCGCCAACTGGCACCGGATTACTGGCGCGATGGGTTGGTTTTTGCCACCGCGCAGGGCGATGCGCCCCTGTCGCTGCTGATCCTTCTGGGCAGCTTTGGCTTTCCGATTGTGGGTGTCGCGGTTGCCGTGCGCATGATGCAGAACCGCGCGCCGCTGGCCGTGGTGGGACCGTTGCCGCTGGCGGTGAGGCAGTTCTGGCGGGTGATGCGCATTCTGCTGGTGCTGGGCGTGGTTATTCTGGTTTTGCCGCCGTGGGATATGGGCGATCCTTTGGTGGCCAATCTGGGGTTCTCGCGCTGGCTGGTGCTGTTGCCGCTGTCGCTGACCGCGGTGCTGATCCAGACGGGGGCCGAGGAATACCTGTTTCGCGGCTATGTCCAGCAATCGCTGGCGGCGCGGTTTTCCAGCCCGCTGGTGTGGATGGTCCTGCCGTCGGCGTTGTTTGCGCTGGGGCATTACCTGCCGCAGGAAGCCGGGGAAAATGCCGGGCTGATTGCGCTGTGGGCGTTCGTGTTCGGGTGCCTCGCGGCAGACCTGACGGCGCGGGCCGGCACCCTTGGCCCGGCGATCGCGCTGCATATGTTCAACAACATAACGGCGTTGCTGGTGGTTGCCATGCCCGGCGCGTTGAGTGGGCTGGCGTTGTTTCTGGTGCCGTTCGACCTGTCAGAAACCGACCCGGTGCGCGCGTGGCTGGCCGTGGACTTTGCCATGATGCTTGTCACCTGGCTGGCGGCACGACTTGCGATCAGGCGCTGATTGCAATTCAATGCTCAGAGGCTTATCTGAGCGCCAGACCACCCGGAACACTCGGCCAAAGGCAGCGCAATGAACTGGATCACAAACTATGTACGGCCCCGGATCAACTCGATCTTCTCGCGGCGTGAGACGCCCGAGAACCTTTGGCGCAAGTGCAAAGAATGCGGCACCATGCTGTTTCACCGCGAACTCAGCGATAATCTCAACGTTTGCACCAACTGCGGCCACCACATGGCCTTTGCCCCGCGCGAACGGCTGACGGCGCTGTTCGACGGTGGTGTGTTCGCCGAGATCGACGTGCCCGAACCGGTGGCCGATCCGTTGCAGTTTCGCGATCAAAAGAAATACCCCGACCGCATGAAAGCGGCGCAAAAAACCACCGGCGAAAAAGAGGCGATGCTGGTCGCCGCCGGCGATCTTGGCCGTACGCCGATCATTGCCGCCGCGCAGGACTTTTCCTTTATGGGCGGGTCGATGGGCATGTTTGTCGGCAACGCGATCATTGCGGCCGCGCAAGAAGCGGTGAAACTAAAGCGTCCGCTGATCCTGTTTTCGGCCGCCGGTGGCGCGCGGATGCAGGAAGGTATCCTGTCGCTGATGCAGATGCCGCGCACCACGGTAGCGGTGCAGATGCTGAAAGAAGCGGGCCTGCCCTATATCGTCGTGCTGACCCATCCCACCACCGGCGGCGTCACCGCGTCCTATGCCATGCTGGGGGACGTGCATATCCCCGAGCCGAACGCGCTGATCTGTTTTGCCGGG
>NVQY01000131.1 GCA_002400675.1 Paracoccaceae bacterium
CTAGGTGGGGTTTGTCCTCTAGCGTCTGCTGCTGGCCCTGCCAAAGCGAGGCCCAGGGCCAAATGGACATATCTGCAATGGTATAGTTATCGCCGGCCACATAAGTGTTTTCGGCCAATTGCCGATCCAACACGCCATAGAGCCGCGCCACCTCGGCCCGGTAGCGGTCTTTGGGGTAGGGGAGATCTTGCGGCGGATCCATCTTGGGGGCGTATTTCAGAAAGTGATGCGCTTGCCCTGCCATCGGTCCCAGGCCACCCATCTGCCACATCAGCCATTGCTCAACCGCGATCCGGTCGCGTTCGGTGTTGCCGTAAAAGTTGCCGGTTTTGCGGGCCAGATATTGCAGGATCGCCCCGGATTCGAACATCGCAATCGGGTCGCCGTCCGGCCCGTCGGGGTCAATGATCGCCGGCATCCGGTTGTTGGGGGCGATCTTCAGAAACTCGGGGGTAAACTGTTCGCCCGCGCCGATGTTGATCAGGTGGGTTTGGTATTTCAGCCCCATTTCCTCCAACGCGATGGAGACTTTCCAGCCGTTGGGCGTGGGCCAGTAATACAGGTCGATTGGATTGCTCATTGGGGGTCCTCCGTTGCTTGGCGATCATCCGGGATTTTGGGCAAACGGCAAGGGGCGGCGCGCAAATCAACGTTACTTGACGCAAGGCCACGCACGGATTATGGCAAACCTACGTGGTGATTTGTTACCGGATTGCGGGCCACGCTAAAATTACCGCTAAAAGGTCGAGATGAAAGACCCCTTTCGCTTGACCCGCGTCTGGGGTTTTTTTGTGCCCGAAAAGGGCCGGAGGATAAAAGTATGAGCAACAACTGGAACAAAGCCACCAAGGCCGTACATGGCGGCATTCGCCGCAGCCAATACGGCGAGGTCAGCGAAGCGATTTTCCTGACCCAGGGGTTTGTCTATGACACCGCCGAGGCCGCCGAGGCGCGGTTTCAGAACGCGGGCGAGGATGAATTCATCTATGCCCGCTACGGCAACCCCACCGTCAAGATGTTTGAGGACCGCATCGCCCTGATTGAGGGTGCCGAGGATGCCTTTGCCACCGCCTCTGGCATGGCCGCGGTGTCCGGCGCGCTGATGGCGATGTTGAAGGCGGGCGACCACGTGGTGGCGGCGCGGGCGTTGTTCGGGTCGTGTCTGTATGTGCTGGACGACGTGCTGCAACGGTTCGGGGTCGAGGTGACGTTTGTCGATGGCACCGATCTGGACCAGTGGCGCGCGGCCCTGCGCCCCGACACGGCGGCGGTGTTCTTTGAATCGGTGTCCAATCCGACGCTGGAGGTGATTGATATTCGCGCGGTGTGTGAACTGGCGCACGCCGTGGGGGCCACTATTCTGGTGGACAATGTGTTTGCCACGCCGGTGTTTTCGGACGCCATCGCGCAGGGCGCGGATGTGGTGATTTACTCGGCCACCAAACATATCGACGGGCAGGGGCGTGCGCTGGGCGGGGTGATCCTTGGCACCAAGGAGTTCATCCGCAAGACGGTCGAACCCTACATGAAACACACCGGCGGCTCGATGAGCCCGTTCACCGCGTGGGTGATGCTTAAAGGTCTGGAAACGCTGGAACTTCGGGTACGGGCGCAGGCGGCAGGCGCGCTTGCCATTGCCGAGGCGGTTCAGGGGCATCCGGCGCTGGCCCGCGCGATTTACCCCGGCCACCCAAGCCACCCGCAGTTTGATCTGGTCAAGGCACAGATGGGCAAGGGCGGCACGGTTCTGTCGCTGGATACCAAGGGCGGGCAGGGGGCGGCGTTTGCCTTTGTCAACGCGTTGAAGATCGCGGTGATCTCCAACAATCTCGGCGATGCCAAGAGCATTGTCACCCATCCCGCGACCACCACCCATTCGCGTCTGCCCGAAGATCAGCGCGCCGAGCTTGGCATCACGCCCGGTCTGGTGCGGATATCGGTCGGCCTTGAGGATGTGGATGATCTGATCGGTGACATCCTTCAGGCGCTGAACACGGTCTGAGGTTCAGGAAACCCGCCCGAAAAACCCCATCCGCTCGCTGTCGGAAAACATCACACCGGGTTGTTGGTAATAGGAAAAAACTGCGATCACCCGGGCGATGTCGCCCTGCACCGGGGTGACGCGGTGGGCGGTGTTCTTGCCGCGAAACACGTTCAGCGTGCCGGGGCTAAGGGATATCTGGCGCAACTCGGGATCGCGCCCCTGCAACAGCGCGGCCACACCGTCGTAATTGGGATCACGCTCACTACGCAGAGCGGTGCGGTATTCAAACGCGCCGCCCTGATCGGGCGCTTGCAGCAACAGCGTCGTGGTAAAGTGTGACCGGTCGAAATGCCAGTTCAGCGCCTGCCCCTCGCGATAGGACATCACATTCACCCGCGCCAGTGGATCGGGCATCACATGCAGTTCGGGCAGTTGCATGGTCGCGGCCAGAAACACCGCGAATTCGGGCCATTCATACAGCCGCAGCAATGGCGACCCGGTGATCTGATCGGCGCATAACGTATTGTTAGACGTCTTAAGACGCAGATTCGCCGGGTGATCGGCGGCAAGGTCCGGCACGTCGGAAAAGTAGATGTTATGCGCGCGTTCGTGGCGAAAGGATTCTGATGCGAACTTTGGCGTCAGGGTGGTGACGACCTCTTGCGCGACCTCTTTGCGCATCAACCCGTGCAGATTGAACATGCCGTTATCTGTCAGATCGGCGCGGCATTGCGCGACCAAAGCGGTCCACGGCGCGGTGCCGGGATGATCCAACGGAAACCTGTCAAGGTCGAGAATATCGCGCATGTCATATCCTTTTGGGTTGCGTCCCTAGCGAAAACCTCGATTCTGGCGAAGAAAATTCGGCAAATTTTCTTGGGTGGGCAGGATTTGCAGGATTCGTGGCCTAACACTGTATGTAAGGGGCGAAACCGGCTGTTCCGGTGGCGACATTTGTGGCAGATCCCGGTCGTTTCCAGGCTGGCGGAAATGCACATTCAGGTTATTTGTTTTGAAATCCGCCGCGAAACGGCCTATCTGTGGTATTCTTGAAACGAGGCCCGCCATGAATTTGCACACGCCCCCGATCAACACCGACCCCAACCGCGACGAGGCCGCAGAGGCCCTCGCGTTGCTACGCGTCTGGGCCAAAACCGCCAACCCGACCGAAGTGGCCGAACTTGACCCGGCCATCGCCCGTCTGTTGCCGGATGCCCCCCTGTCCAATTACCCGGACCTGAGCCGCAGCTATCCGCGCGATTTTGACGCCGATGCCGCCTATCGCGCGACCATGCCTGACCTGCAAAATGGCCCGGCCAGCCTGATCCGCGGGGCCAGGCAGTTGATCCAGCACGTGGGGATTTCCAATTTCCGCCTGCCGATCCGGTTTCATACCCGTGATGGTGATGATCTGACGCTGGAAACCTCCGTCACCGGCACCGTCAGCCTTGAGAGTGACAAAAAGGGCATCAACATGTCCCGCATCATGCGCTCGTTCTACAAACACAGCGAAAGCACGTTCAGTTTTGAAGTGATCGAATCCGCACTGGACGACTACATCGCCGATCTCGGCAGCATTGATGCGCGTATCCAGATGCGGTTTTCCTTCCCGGCGCGGGTTCAGTCGCTGCGGTCGGGATTGTCGGGGTATCAGTATTACGACATCGCGCTGGAACTGGTCGAGGTCGACGGGCGACGGCGCAAATTCATACATCTGGACTATGTTTATTCCTCGACCTGCCCTTGTTCGCTGGAACTTGCCGAACACGCACGTCAAGAGCGTGGGCAGTTGGCCACGGCGCATTCGCAACGTTCGGTGGCGCGGATTTCGGTGGCAATCGACTGCGAAGGCCCATGCCTGTGGTTCGAAGACCTGATCGACACCTGCCGCCGCGCGGTGCCGACTGAAACTCAAGTGATGGTCAAACGCGAGGACGAACAGGCGTTTGCCGAACTCAACGCCGCCAACCCGATCTTTGTCGAAGATGCCGCGCGGCTGTTCTGCGAGCAATTGCAAAGCGATCACCGGATTGGCGATTTTCGCATCGTTGCCAGCCATCAGGAAAGCCTGCACAGCCATGACGCCGTGTCGGTTCTGACCGAGGGGCCGACGTTTGATGCCCAAAGCCTTGACCCGAAACTATTCTCGACCTTGTTTCATGTTGGGTAAACAGGACGGCTGAAAACGGCACCGGCAGGTCGGGGATGGCTTGACACGCCTTGCCGGTCACGCCAACCCTGCCAGCCATGTTGGACCTGCGCCCTGTTGGATATGTGATTGGCCTGTTGGTCGCCATTCTTGGCGTGACCATGGTGTTGCCGCTGTTGGTTGATCTGGCCGATGGCAACGGTCACTGGCCGGTTTTCCTTGAATCCGGCGTCATTACCATCCTGTCTGGCGGGTTGATCGCGCTTAGCTGCGCCAATGGGGTCAAACAGGGGCTGACCATTCAGCAGACCTTTTTGCTGACCACCGGCGTCTGGATGGCCCTGCCGCTGTTCGGCGCGTTGCCGTTCATGATGGGGGCCACCGAACTGCGCTTTGTCGATGCGTTTTTTGAGGCTATGTCGGGCCTGACCACCACCGGGTCAACGGTGTTAAGCGGGCTGGACGATCTGCCACGCGGGTTGTTGCTGTGGCGTGGGATCATGCAGTGGCTGGGCGGGATCGGTATCATCGTTGTGGCCATGGTGTTTCTGCCTGAACTGGGGGTCGGGGGCATGCAGATCTTCAAATCCGAAGCCTTTGAAACCATGGGCAAGATCCTGCCCCGCGCCACCGCGATTGCCGGGCAGATTTCGGTGATCTATGTGGCCATCACCATCGCTTGCGTTGTCGCCTACATGGCCTTTGGCATGGGCGGGTTCGATGCCATCGTGCACGCGCTGACCACGGTCTCTACCGGGGGTTTTTCGACCTACGACGCCTCGTTTGGCACGTTTTCGGGACCGTTGGAGTATGTCGCCTCGATCTTCATGATCCTCGCCGCGCTGCCATTTGTGCGCTATGTGCAGTTGATCAACGGACGCCCGATGGCGGTGTGGAAAGATGCGCAGGTGCGCGGGTTCCTGATGACCATCGTGGTGCTGGTGGCGGTAACGGCGTTGGTCTTGCATCAGGTGTTCCCGCGCCACTGGGAAATCGCCTTTCGCGAGGCGCTGTTCAACATCATTTCGATCATCAGCGGCACTGGCTTTGCCAGCGTGGACTATATGGAATGGGGCAGTTTCCTGATCGCGGTGTTCTTCTTTGTCGGTTTGGTTGGCGGCTGCGCCGGCTCAACCGCCTGTTCGGTCAAGATATTCCGCTATCAGCTGTTGTTTGCCTCGATCCGGGTACAGCTTCAGCGCATCCGCTCGCCCAATGGGGTGTTCATCCCGCGCTATGATGGAAAGCCGATCAGCCCGGATGTGCTTAGCTCGGTGATCTCGTTCTTCGTGTTTTTTGTGGTGTCGATGGGCATCCTGTCGGTGGCTTTGGGCATGACGGGCCTTGATTTCATCACCTCGGTGTCGGGGGCGGCCACTGCGCTGGCCAACATTGGCCCCGGTCTGGGGGATCAGATCGGCCCGTCCGGCAACTTTGGCGGACTGAACGACACGGCGAAATGGATGTTGTCGGCGGCAATGCTGACCGGGCGGCTCGAACTTATGGCGGTCTACGCCATCCTGACGGTTAAATTCTGGAGAGCTTGAAATGACTGAAACCACGAAACGCGCCCAGGCCCGTCCCCCGAAACGCCCCCTGGGCGCGCAAATTTCCCACATGCTGAAAGATCGCGGCGTGGATGTGATCTTTGGCATTCCGGGCGTGCATAATCAGGAAATGTACCGGGGAATAGAGGAAGCCGGGATCACCCATGTTCTTGCCCGCCACGAACAGGGGGCAGGGTTCATGGCCGACGGCTATGCGCGCGCCACGGGGCGTCCCGGCGTGGCGTATGTGATCACCGGGCCGGGGGTCTGCAACATCATGACGCCGATGGGGCAGGCCCATAGCGATTCGGTGCCGATGCTGGTAATATCCTCCTGTCTGGACGAGGTGGCGGCAAAGAAAGGCCAACTGCACCAGATGAAGGACCAAGAGGCGGCGGCGGCCACCGTCTGCGATTGGTCCGAAACCGCGCATACGGCGGCGGCAGCGTATGAGCTGATCAACCGGGCATGGGGGCAGTTTCGCACCAATCGCCCCGGGCCAAAACACATTCAGGTGCCAATCGCCCAGCTACAG
>NVQY01000132.1 GCA_002400675.1 Paracoccaceae bacterium
GGTCCAGCCATACCAAATACCAACGCCACTGTCAGGGTTATGCCCCTGATCGCCCCCCGGATCGCCCCGAATCCACCTGCCATTTGCATCGCTGTCTCCTCAGAACCGCAGCACGGGAGTATCCCCCGTGCCGTCAGGCCAATCACTATTTCTTCCGACTTGCTGCCGGACTTATGTCATAGCACAAAGGCGTGCTGTTTTTCGAACCCCGGCAACACCGGTGCCCCTGCATTGAAGGAAAACCGCCAGGATATGGTATCGCCGGTCTTGTGGCCAATCCGCACCACACCCAAAGCGTCTTCCATAAAGATACAGGCAATACGCCCGCCATCTTTCAACTGATCGCTTAGCGCGCGGGGCAATTCAGCCACCCCGCCCTGCACGATGATCGCATCATACGGCCCGTGTTCGCCAGCCCCTTCGGCCAGCGGGCCAACGTGCAGGATCGCATTGTCAGCCCCTGCTTCGGACAGCAGGGTCTGGGCCTCGGCGGCCATTGTTTCGTCTTCTTCGACCGCCACCACGACCTGCGCCATCTGCGCGGCCACAGCCGTCGAATAGCCATAGCCACAGCCCACATCCATCACCAGATCGTTGCCGGTTATGTTCAGCGCGTCCAGCATCTTGGCCAGAGTACGAGGCTCAAGCAGAACCCGGTTGTTGCCCAGATCCAGATTCTCGCCGGCATAGKCCGCCTCTTGCTGGTTCGCGTCGACAARATTTTCCCGTGCGATCTTTAGCATGGCATTGATAATCGGGAACTTTGTCACATCCGATGGTCTGACTTGGGTGTCGACCATGATCCGGCGGCGGGCAGTGAAATCTGTCATTTCGAAACTCGGTTGTTCAGGTATCAAAGGGGTTTTGCCACATCCCCGCCGCCCCGGCAACGGCAAGCGGGACAAATTTGCCGGTATCCTTGATCAGAGACCGGTCATGGGTCGAAAATCGTGCCCGCCCGCCATGAATCGCAAAATGAATCGCATAGGCCCCGCGACGGTGCGCCGCAGGGCCTGTCATTCATCAGTACCGGATGCAGACGGGCGGTCAGAAGATGAAATCGACCGCGTCCATATCGCCAAGCAGCACATTCGCCAGCGTGATCGTGTTACCGGCCAGATCATCAATCACCACATCGGCTCCCACTTGTGTCATACGCCCCCCCACCGTCAGGTCGGCAAAGCTGGTGATGGATGTGACACCCGAAAGGTCGATCTTTTCAGCGTCGTTGCGCGCAGCGAACCCGTTGATCAGATCGGACCCAAACCCATCCCGGAACACAAAGATATCGGCCCCCCTGCCACCGGAAAGAATATCGTCCCCGGCACCGCCCGACAGAAAATCCTTGTGGCTGCCACCAAACAGATTGTCGTTGCCAGCGCCGCCAAACAGCTTGTCCACGCCGTTGTTCCCCTTAAGCGTATCATTACCACGCCCGCCACGCAGGACATCCCGTCCACCGCCGCCCGACAACACATCGTGACCACCATCGCCGAACAGCTTGTCCCGCCCTTGTTGACCGTTCAGCGTGTCCTTGCCGCCCAGCCCCCGCAGGGTGTTGTTGCCATCCGAGCCAACAAGGCGGTTGTTCAGGCCATTCCCGGTCACGTCCAGATCATTGCGCCCCGACAACGACAGGGACCGGACGTTATCCAGCGTCAGCGTCGCGTCCAGCGCCCTGTTAGAGGCAATGGTCAGCCCGTTGTCCGAAACGACATAATTCGCCAAAGGCACCGCCAAGGCGTTGTTTATCTGCACCATATTGCCGGGCGCGGTCGCGGCCAGCGCATCGCTTAGCGTTGCGTGGCTGGACAGCAATCCACCCGTGGTCGAATCGCTTAGCACCCGCACCGCAGCATTTGACGCCTGCATCACCACATTATCCAGCCCGCCGGTATCGGGGCCAGCAATGTATTCGCCGCGGATATGCAGGGCGGATATATCGCTCAGAACCGTGTTGATCTGCGCTTGTGTCGCGACGGTGCCCGTCGAACTGCCGATCCGCCAGTCGCTGGCCGTATCAAGGTTTACAGAATAATGGGTCCAGTCGATGCCCGGATTGGCCAGCGTACTAAAGGCGATCGTCACGCCGCCGCCGGTAATGACCACGTCATCCGCATCGAATTGGCTGCCGGTGCTTGATTGCTTCAGGTCAAACTGAAGGGTGCCGCCGGAATAGGCCGCCTTGTTGCCCATGAACTTTGCCGGGGCCACGTTGTACCAGACCTGACCTGTGGTGAAATCCACCGATTCGAGATACCCGCCGGGGTTGCCGCCGGTGGGTATCCAGTTGAAGTCCTTTACGTCGGCAATAAACGACCACCCGTCGGTGTCGGTATCAAAGGTCGATTTAATCTTTGCGCCAATGAATTCATCCGGCACAACTGGCGTCTTGGACATGTTGACATTGTCCAGATTTGACGCGTCTCCTGCGGTGCCGTTGACAAATTCTCCGCGTATTTGCAGCGACTGAAGGTCGGCCAGAACACTTCTGATCTCGGTCTCGGTGGCGACGCGGCCAGAGGTGTTGGCAATCTTCCACCCCCCGCCCAGCGCCAGACTGGCCGAATAGCTGGTCCAGCCGGTACCGGGATTGGCCCCGACATCCAGCGCCAGCGTCAACCCGCCCCCGGTCAGCAGCACGTCGCTTTCGTCAAACTGGCTGGTGGCGATATCCTGACGCAGATCAAAGCTAAGCGAGCCGCCGTAGAATGCCTCTTGGTTACCCAGATAGTCGACCGGGGCAACGAAGTACCAGACCCCACCGCCGCCTTCGACTCCGCGCAGGCTTCCGTCGGGATTACCATCAACTGCGGCGTATGATTGCGTGCCGACGGATGTGGTCCATCCGGACAGGCCAGTTGAGAAATCAGTGGTTGTCATAATAAGTCCCTCCAGTGCAGATGCAGTTTTCCCCAATGCCGCATGTTATAACGCAAAAACCGCTGAAAATCCCTTGGAATAAGTGTCACAGTGACCTTGTGACCAGCCGCCCGGATGGCGCGCGTGGTTGGACTGAAACCGGCGGGTTTAAACGGACGAGGCTTGCGCGCGCGGCCTTGCGGTCAGGCGTTTTCCAGTTCCGCCGAGGGAATCACCGCAAAGAACTGCCCGCCGGACCACAAGCCGAACCAGCCATCGTGATGCACGCCCAGATCGACCAGCCGGTAGAAACTTTTGCGGTCAATCAGCGCCTCAAGCCCGGCGCGCACCATCACATAGGGCGAAGGTTCACCGGTGTCGGCGTCGCGTTCCACGCGAATCGGGTGGTTGGGTCCTGCGTCCACACTGTCGCCTACATGGGTTGTAAAGCGGATGATCTGGTCGGGTCCGGTGCCGGTTGCCTCAAAGTCCACCGCCACGAATGGGGCGTCATCGACGGTGATTCCCACCTTTTCCACCGGCGTAACCAGAAAATACTTGCCGTCCTCAAGTTTCAGGATCGACGAAAACAGTCGCACCAGCTCAAACCGGCCGATTGGTGTGCCAAGGTAAAACCACGTCCCATCCCGGGCGATGCGCATGTCCAGATCACCACAAAACGCAGGGTTCCATAGGTGAACGGGGGGCAGGCCACGGCCCTTGGCGGCGCGCACGGCAGCGGCTATGCCATCCGCAGAGGGGGCACCGGTCGGGGTGGCCGAAGGGGTAACGGTATTTTGTCCGCTCATTGCTTTTGCCATTCCATCCCAACACGATACAACTACATTAAGCAGTATAACCGCCCCTTGAAAGGAAAGTCATGTCCGATCCTGACGATCTCGTCGCTGAAATCGAAGCGCTGGAAGGCAAACTGGCGCAGGCCAAGGCGTCAATCACCCGCCGTTTCATTGGTCAGGAAAGGGTTGTTGATCTAACCCTGACGGCCCTTTTGTGCGGCGGTCACGCCTTACTGATCGGCCTGCCGGGGCTGGGCAAGACCCGGCTGATCGAAACCCTGTCCGTGGTGATGGGGCTGAACGGCAACCGCATCCAGTTCACGCCGGACCTGATGCCGGCGGACATTCTGGGATCAGAGGTGCTGGACACCGACGACAACGGGCGGCGCAGTTTCCGCTTTGTGCCGGGGCCTATATTCTGCCAATTGCTGATGGCCGATGAAATCAACCGCGCCAGCCCGCGTACCCAGTCGGCGCTGTTGCAGGCGATGCAGGAACGCATGGTCAGCGTCGCCGGCGAAGATCGCCCGCTGGACGCACCGTTCCATGTGCTGGCGACGCAAAACCCAATTGAACAGGAAGGCACCTATCCCCTGCCCGAGGCGCAACTGGACCGGTTCCTGTTGCAGGTCGATGTGGAATATCCCAGCCGCGAAACTGAACGCGATATCCTGATGGCAACCACAGGCGTGGACGAACTGGATTCGACGCAAGTGTTCGCGCCGGGCGAACTGCTGGCCGCGCAAACCCTGCTGCGGCGTATGCCGGTGGGTGATTCGGTGGTCGAGATGATCCTTGATCTGGTGCGCGCCTTTCGCCCCGGTGAACCGGGCGTGTCCGAACAGGTGCGCGAAACCGTGGCCTGGGGACCGGGGCCGCGCGCCTCGCAGGCGTTGATGATGGCGGTGCGCGCGCGCGCCTTGTTGCAAGGCCGCCTTGTCCCCAACGCCGAGGACGTGATCGACATGGCCCGCCCGGTGCTGAGCCACCGCATGGCGCTGAACTTTGCCGCCCGCGCGCGCGGTGACAACCTTGCCAATCTGATCGACAGCACGGCTGCCGCAATATCCAGAACCGAGGCCGCTGCGTGACCAACGCCCCTTCCCTACGCGAACGATCCGAAGCCGAGGCCAGCCGGTTACCGCCGCTGCTGGCCCACGCCGAGCATCTGGCAGGTACGGTCCTGCTGGGTGATCACGGACGGCGACGCGCGGGGCTGGGGGATGATTTCTGGCAATACCGCCCGGCGCAGGTCGGCGACAGCACCCGGTTGATCGACCACCGCCGATCGGCACGCGGCGACATGCAGTTTGTGCGCGAACGCGAGTGGCAGATCGCGCAATCGGTGATGATGTGGGTCGATCAGGGCGCGTCGATGCGGTTCGCCTCGAACAAGGACCTGCCGCAAAAGATCGACCGCGCGCGGCTGTTGGCGCTGGCCTCGGCGATCTTGCTGCTGCGTGGCGGCGAACGGGTCGGGCTGACCGGCACCACCCTACCGCCCCGGCGTGGCAACCCGCAGATCCTGCGTCTGGCCGAGGCGTTCGGGCAAGACTATTCGCACGAATATTCCCCGCCTGAACACCGGGCGATGATTCCCCATTCAAGGGCGGTGTTCATCTCGGATTTCCTTGGCGACATGCATGAGGTGACGCTGGCCCTGACCAAAGCCGCCGATCGCGGCGTGCGCGGGGTGTTGTTGCAGGTTCTCGACCCCGAAGAAGAACTGTTTTCCTATCGCGGGCGCACCATTTTCCACAGCGTCGGCGGCAGCGTCGCGCATGAGACCCTGAAGGCCGGCGAGTTGCGCCCGCGCTATCTGCAACGTCTGGCAGAGCGGCGCGACGAGTTGACCCGACTGACCCGCGCCACCGGCTGGCAACTGGGACTGCACCATACGGGCGATTCTGCACAATCGGCGCTGCTGTGGCTGTACCGCGCCTTGGACGGGGGCACGCGATGACCCTGTTGAGCGGCATCGGATTTGCCACGCCGTGGCTGTTGCTGGGCCTGCTGGCGCTGCCAATCCTGTGGTTGCTGCTACGCGCCATCCCCCCAGCGCCAAAACGCGCAGTGTTTCCCGGTGTGACCTTGCTGCTGGGCCTGAAGGACGACGAAACGGTGTCCGACCGCACGCCGTGGTGGTTGCTGTTGTTGCGCATGCTGGCGGTGGCGGCGGTGATTGTCGGGCTGGCGGGGCCGGTTCTGAACCCAAACACCGACCGGGGCGGCAGCGGGCCGTTGCTGATCGTGCTGGACGCCAGCTGGGCCGGGGCGACCCGTTGGCCGGAACGCCGCGCGCTGATCGACACCCAACTGGCCGAGGCCGGGCGCAAGGATCGCACCGTCGCCCTGTTGCGGCTCAGCGCGCCGGACGTGCCGGTGTTTCAGGCCGCTGACATCTGCGCAGCCGTCTGGCCGGGCTAGAGCCCGA
>NVQY01000133.1 GCA_002400675.1 Paracoccaceae bacterium
CTATCCACACCTGAATATGGAGGGCGTTCTGGCCGGGGTTCACATCCCCAAGGATGGTCAAGGCGATCCGGGCAACATCGCGCTGGCCATGGCCAAGGGCGCGCGTCAACGTGGCGCGGTGATTGCCGAACATACCAAAGTTACCGGGTTGCGCCGGGACGGGCGGCGGATAACCGGCGTGGATTATGAGGACAAGGACGGGGCGGGCCACATATCCTGTGACATGGTGGTCAATTGTGCCGGCATGTGGGGGCACGAGGTGGGGCGCATGATGGGTGTCAACGTGCCGCTGCATGCGTGTGAACATTTCTACATTGTATCAGAGCCTATCAAAGGGCTTGGCCAGCTTCCGGTGCTGCGGGTGCCCGATGAATGCGCCTATTACAAGGAAGACGCGGGCAAGATGATGCTGGGCGCGTTTGAACCTGTCAGCAAACCATGGGGCATGAACGGCATCCCCGACAGTTTCGAGTTTGACCAGCTGCCCGAAGATTTCGACCATTTCGAACCGATCCTTGAAATGGCCGTCAACCGCATGCCGATCCTGGGCGAGGCCGGAATACATACGTTTTTCAACGGTCCCGAAAGCTTTACGCCCGATGATGCCTATCACCTTGGCCTTGCGCCCGAGATGGACAATGTCTGGGTCGCCGCCGGGTTCAATTCGATCGGTATTCAGTCGGCGGGCGGGGCGGGCATGGCGCTGGCGCAATGGATGCAGGACGGGGAAAAGCCGTTCGATCTGGGCGGCGTGGACATCGCACGCAATCAGCCGTTTCAGGGCAACAAACGCTATTTGCGCGAACGGGTGACGGAAACGCTGGGCCTGCTGTACGCCGATCACTATCCCTACCGGCAAATGGCCTCGGCGCGCGGGGTGCGGCGGTCTCCGTTTCATGCCCATCTGGCGGCGAACAACGCGGTGTTTGGCGAGGCCGCCGGGTGGGAGCGCGCCAATTGGTTCGCCGATGAGGGGCAAAAACCCGAATACGACTACGCGTGGACGCGGCAGAATTCCTTTGACAACGTTGGGCGCGAACTGGCGGCGGTGCGCGGAAATGTCGGCATGTACGACATGTCCTCTTTCGGCAAATTGCGCGTCGAGGGGCCGGATGTGGAAAGATTTCTGAACCTTGTGTGCGGCGCTGATATGTCGGTGCCCGTGGGAAAGATCGTCTATACTCAATTCTTAAACTCCCGCGGCGGGATCGAGGCTGATGTGACCGTAACCCGACTTTCAGAGACTGTTTTTCTGGTGGTGACCCCATCGGGCACAAGGTTGGCCGATGAAACGTGGCTGCGCCGTCATCTGGGCGACAATCGGGTGGTGATCACCGACGTGACCGCCGGCGAAGGCGTTCTGGCCGTGATGGGACCAAACGCGCGATCCCTGTTGCAGATGGTTTCGCCCAACGATTTCTCGAACGACGTCAATCCCTTTGGCACGGCGCAGGAAATCGAACTTGGCCTTGGCCTCGCGCGGGTGCACCGGGTGTCTTATGTGGGCGAATTGGGTTGGGAGGTTTACGTCAGCGCCGACATGGCCGCCCACACGTTCGAAACCCTGTGGCAGGCGGGGCAGGACATGGGGCTGACGCTGTGCGGTATGCACATGATGGACTGTGCCCGGATCGAAAAGGGGTTCCGCCATTTTGGCCATGACATCACCTGCGAGGATCATGTGCTAGAGGCCGGGCTTGGGTTCGCCGTCAAGACGGCCAAGCCGGATTTCATTGGCCGCGACGCGGTGCTGCGCAAAAAGGACGAGGGTCTGAATACGCGGATGGTGCAATTTCTACTGAACGACCCCGAGCCATTGCTGTATCACAACGAACCGATCCTGCGAGACGGGCAGATCGTCGGATACCTCAGTTCCGGTGCCTACGGGCACTATCTGGGTGGGGCGATTGGCATGGGATATGTGCCGTGCGACGGGCAAACTGCGGCTGACCTGCTGGCGTCGACCTACGAGATTGACGTGGCGGGGGTGCGGGTTGGGGCGACCGCTTCGCTCAAACCCTTATACGACCCAAAATCGGAGCGGGTGCGGATGTAGCCACCCGGCTCACGACAGCGCATCGCGGAATTTCAGGAACCGCGGGTCGGTCATGACCCGCGCGTTCATTGCATCGCGCAAGGCACCGATGGTTTTGTGCGGGCGCATGACCACTTCGAACACCGCGATCAACCCGTCATCATCCAGCGTGATCAGGTCCACCCCTACCGCGTCCAGATCACCGACCTTGCATTGAAACTCCAACGCCCAGTCGTTGCCCGCGCCCATCACCCGACGGTATTTGAAATCGCTGAACACCTGCCCCACATGACCCAGAACTGCCGCAACCGGCTCGCGTCCGGTCCATGTCTTGTAATAGGTGGGCGGCAGAAACTGCACATCCTCGGCCAGCAACCCGGCGATTTTGGAGTCATCGCCCGAGGCAACGACCTTTTGCATTCTGGTGATGGTGGGGTGCATGGGGCGCGTCTCCGAAATAAATCCAGTTTCAACTTTGCCACATCGTCAAAGGCAAGCAAGCCCGACGTTGGGGAACTTGCCCCGGCCCCACTGTACCGCTAGTCAGGCCGCATGGCTGTATCCTCTGAATATACCCCCCCCGATGACCCGCTGGAATTTCTGCATGACGACGCCGAACTGGTGGCGGTGAACAAACCCGCCGGCTTGCTAAGCGTGCCGGGACGCGGCGAACATCTGGCCGATTGCCTGATGACGCGGATCTTGTCCGTCTACCCCCATGCCCTGCTGGTGCACCGGCTGGATCGCGACACATCCGGCGTGATGGTGTTCGCCCTGACCCCCCACGCCCAGCGCCACCTGAACCAGCAATTCGCCACCCGCACCGCGCGAAAATCCTATGTGGCGCGGCTTTCTGGTTTGTTAGAGCCGAAATTGGGCAGTGTTGACCTGCCTCTGATTGTTGATTGGCCAAACAGGCCCCGGCAAATGGTGTGTCACGAAACCGGTAAACCGGCGCAAACCGACTGGCGGGTTTTGCGTCACAGCAACGGTGAAACGCGGGTGCGGCTAAGTCCTAAAACCGGGCGCACGCATCAGTTGCGGGTGCATATGATGGCACTGGGTCACCCGATCCTTGGTGATCCGTTGTATGCCAGCGGTGCAGCGCGGGATTATGAGCGGATGATGCTGCATTCGGAAGAGTTGCGGATCAAACATCCCAACAGCGGGATTTCCTTGAAATTCCGGACAAAAGCGCCTTTTTAGACACTTATCCTGTACCATTCCGGCGGCAGAATGTCGGGGTTAGATAACTTTGGATTGCCAAACCACTTGGCCGGTCCCGCCACCCGTTTATCGGCATTGGCATTCAGCCACGCCGCCCACCATGAAAACGACGAATTGCCGATGATATTATGCTGGCACAAGGACATCAGGCGCATGTCCTCGAAATCTGTTTCCGGCCCGTTGAAATCCACCACCACCTTGTTGCAAGGCAATGGCAGATTATCCTTGGCCCATTGGGGGTCGTCGGAAAATACGAACACGGTAGGTGTCCCGGGCAAACCCTTTAGAACAGTCTCTATTGCCGCATCGTAATAGGCCTGATCGCACAGAACGAGCGACCCCACCGTCAGGTAATCACCGCGCCGCACATGCAGCGCAATGGCAAGGGATTCGCCAATACGCGCCGCCATTTCGGCATTTTGCGCATTGGAGAAATCCGCAAAGATGAATTCCCGGCGAATGTCATTGGCGATATGGGCAAAGTAACGTTCGGATTGCCAGTACCCGTGCAAATAGCTGTTGTCGGGCCAGGTCTCAAATTCCGGGTTATAGCCAAGCGATTTTTCCCGTCTTATCCGAACCGGATATCCCGATGCCCGCCAAGCGGAATAGGCCAAAAGGTTCTCGTGTTTTGCCGGTGGCAACTTGCCCGGATCACTTAAGGGCAGGTCAAATACACGGGTCAGAACCCCTTCGTCGCGATACAATGCAGCGCGCGGATCAATGGCGACCAGACCATCATGACGCGCGGCAAGCCCACGCGCGGCGGCATACTGAAACATCTGATTGCCCAGACGGCCATGAAGTCGTGTATAGATCATGTCACTTGGTCTAAGGGTAATTCAAACCTTTTCAAACAGGTAAAACTGCGTCGGCGAAACGCCATATTCCTGAAGCATGGGTTCGGCAAATTTCGGCTCTGACGCGACAAGACGATATCCCCGGTCTTCGATCAACGGCCTGAACTCTTCGCCGCGTACCGTGCGGATGACCTTGCCGACCGTGGTGTTCGCATTTGGGACAAGAAACAGGTAGGGCACTGATTTTTCGGCGATATAGTCCAGCCACCAACCGATTGCCCCAAGGGTGCATTCCGGGAAACTGTTGATGTTTATCGCCAGATCAATCTTTTGGTCAAAGCCGTCCAGTTCATCCAGTGGCAGAACCCGGGCCCGGTCCGATACTTCGAGATGGTTCAGATAGAATTCGCAAAGGAACGTCGAAAAAGCCACGGCATCGGTGCAGTAATAGTTCAGCGGCCCCTTGCGGACCTCAGTCAAGCGGTGTGCCAATCGTCCATACCCGGCACCGATATCCAGAACGTTCAGCTCTGGTCTGCGCAGAATATCCAGATGCTTTTGCAGGAAATRCAGTTCCTGAAACGAATCCAGCAGATCACGCGAAACAAGCCGGTTGTCCACTTCGGTCGTCACCGCACCAAAGCTGCCGTTCTCGGTCATGTTGTCAAGCATACCAAACTGGTCGATCGATCGGTCGTAGTAATAGGTGGTCACATAGGAAAGAGGGTTGTTGTTCTCTCCCTTCAACTGCCACAAAATCGGGCTTTGGCCGCGAAACTGCGCAAGGTCGGTTTTCGAGGTAAGTTCGCTGGTCCAGACGGACGGATCGACAACCGTCGTATCGCAAGCCTCGTACCGTTTTTGCAGCTCAAGCAGACGGGGGTTGGTGTCAACCAGATCCGGGTGCCGGTTAGATTGCGGGCCATTCCAGCTGTAGCCAAACGATTGCCATGGATAGACCTGCTTTGAGCGGACAAGTTCAACTCCAACCTGGTTCAGGGCATTGTTGATGGATTTTGCGAAACCGTGTTTCAAAGTCGCCCACCCTATCYYAGTAAAAGC
The DNA here is from genome assembly GCA_002400675.1 of Paracoccaceae bacterium. Classification (GTDB taxonomy): domain Bacteria; phylum Pseudomonadota; class Alphaproteobacteria; order Rhodobacterales; family Rhodobacteraceae; genus NVQY01. The sequence continues at coordinate 5,125 of NVQY01000133.1, forward strand.
ATTGACCAGCCCGGRATTACGTCACAGCACCCGGTTACGCAAGTGGCAGCGGTCCCAGCCGTAGGGCAGAATGGCCCGCAGGAATTGACGCCACCCAAAACCACCCTTAAACAGCGCTCAGGTTAGGGTCCCTGCCGCTCGCGCGTTTATGACGTTGGTGAAACCCGATTTGTTCTGAGCATCCTTTGCCCTGATACGGCCAGGCGCTCTGATGGTAATGCGAGCGCCGTCCGTAAACTGCATGGCCGTTCTCGACAGAGGCGCAAAATGACTGATTCCAAACCTACCGCTGCGATTGCAGCGCTAAAGACACAGGCAAAACGCCTGCGTGACCACCTGCAAAGCAAAGGCGTTCAAACCTCGCACAGCGAAGCGTTAGAGATGATCGCACACCAAAACGGCGCGCGTGACTGGAACACCCTACGGGCCAGCACGGGCAACCGACCACCGATCCCCCGGATGGGCGAACGGGTCACGGGCCGGTATCTGGGACAAAGGTTTTCCGGCAAAGTGCGCGGCATTACCCGCACGGGGCCAGGCGATCAGTACCGGGTCACCCTGCATTTTGACGATCCGGTGGACGTGGTGACTTTTGAGAGTTTTTCGTCGTTTCGCCAGCGGGTCAGCACGTTGATCAATGGCGATGGGGTATCGCCGCGCAAGACCTCGGACGGAGTGGCGCAGTTGGTCATCGAACGGCCCGAGGCGTGACATAAAACGGGCCGCACCATGTCGGCGCGGCCCGTATCTGTTGCGAGTTACTCGGCAGCCCAGCCACCAACGGCTTTGACTTCAAGGAAATCTTCGATCCCCCACATGCCGCCTTCGCGCCCGTTGCCCGATTGCTTCATGCCGCCAAATGGCGCACCTGCCGACCGGGACTGGCCGTTCATTTCGACCAT
>NVQY01000134.1 GCA_002400675.1 Paracoccaceae bacterium
TGCAAACTGGCGCAGCGACCCCGGCGCACCTGTGGCCGAAACCCATACTGTCAACGCCGCCACCTTGCCGCCCTATGTGGCCGCACCCCACTCTCCGGCCAATTCCGCGCCGGTGGGCGCGCATATCGGCACCGCGTTTGATCAGGCCTATATCGGCGCCTGCACCGGGGCCAAACTGGAAGATCTGCACATGGCCGCCGCCGTTCTGAAGGGGCGCAAGGTGGCCACTAATGTCCGCCTGTTGCTGGCCCCTGCCTCAACCCGGATCACCGCCGCCGCTGCCGCCGACGGAACCCTTGCCGCCCTGACCCAAGCCGGCGCGATCCTGATGCCGTCCGGGTGTGGGGCCTGCGCGGGCTATGGCGCGGGGGTGCTGGCAGAGGGCGAGGTGTGCATCGCGTCAACTTCGCGCAATTTTCAGGGGCGCATGGGGGCGTCGAGTTCGCAGGTCTACCTTGCCTCGCCCTACACGGTCGCGGCAAGTGCGGTGGCCGGGCAGATCGCCGACCCGCGCGATTTTCTGGCAAGGGGCGCGTCATGACGGGCAAGGCGCATGTGTTTGGCGATGACATCAACACCGATGTTCTGGCCCCCGGCATCTACATGAAATCCACGTTGGCCGAGCTGGCGCGTCATTGTCTTGAGACTGTCGATCCGGGGTTCGCGGCCTCCGTGACCGAGGGCGATGTGCTGGTCGCGGGCCAGAACCTTGGGGTTGGGTCTTCGCGTGAACAGGCGGTTCAGGCGYTGCAATATCTGGGCATCCGGACGCTGGTGGCACAGTCATTCGCCGGGATTTTCTATCGCAATGCGCTGAACTTTGGGCTGGTGGCGGTGGCCTGTCCCGAGGCTAGCAAAATCAAGGCCGGGGATCGCGTGCGCGTTGACGCCGCCCTTRGGCAGATCAGCAATCTGACCACAGGCGCGGTGTACCCTTGCGAAACCCTGCCCGATCAACTGTTGGCGATGGTGCGTGATGGCGGGCTGGTGGCGCATCTGGAAAAGACGAGGGCGGCAAATGGCTGATGGACCCGGCTTGAAACAGCTACTAACCGCGCCCGAAATCACCGTGGCCCCCGGTATATATGACGCTTTGGGCGCGGCTTTGGTGCAGCAGGCGGGGTTCGAAGTGGCCTATCTGTCGGGGGCTTCGATCGCCTATACCCGACTTGGGCGCCCCGATATCGGGCTGGTCGGCATGAGCGAGGTCGCCGACACCTTGTCGATGATATTCGAGCGCACCGGCATGAAGGTGATCGTTGATGCCGACACCGGTTTTGGCAATGCGCTGAACGTGATGCGCACCGTGCGGGTGTTTGAAAGCAGTGGTGCGGCGGCCATTCAGTTAGAGGATCAGACCTTGCCCAAACGTTGCGGCCATCTGAGCGGCAAGACGCTGGTGTCCACTGGCGAGATGGTGGGCAAGATCAAGGCGGCGCTTGATGCGCGACGACGGGATGAAACGCTGATCATTGCCCGCACCGATGGAATCGCGGTCGAAGGTTTCGACGCCGCACTAGATCGCGCGCGCGCCTACGCCGACGCCGGGGCGGATGTGCTGTTCATCGAAGCCCCGCAAACCACGCAGCAGATGCAGGCGATCACGCGGGAATTTGGCGGTACGATCCCCCTGATGGCCAACATGGTCGAGGGCGGTAAAACCCCACAGAAAACCGCGCGAGAACTGGAAACGCTGGGGTTTTCACTGGCGATTTTCCCCGGCGGCATGGTGCGGGCGGTGGCGAAAACCATGCAGGCCTATCTGGCCAGCCTGTCCGCCCATGGCTCCAACCTGCCGTTTGCCGGCAATATGCTGGATTTCGACCAGTTGAACGGGCTGTTGGGCACCGATGATCTGCTGGCACACGGGGCCGGATATGACGGCGCAAATTATGAGGGTAACGATGATTGATCCGGTCACACTTGCGGTTCTGAAGGGGCGGTTGGAACAGATCGCCGACGAAATGGACGCGACCCTGTTTCGCAGCGCCTTCAACCCGATCATCGCCGAGGCGCATGACGCCTCGCACGGCATCTATCACGCCGCCACCGGCGATACGTTGGTGCAGGGCAAATCCGGGCTGCCGATCTTTGTCGGGGCGATGTCATTTGCGGTCAAGGCGGTGATCGAAAAGGCGGCGCGTGACGGCGACCTGGCCGATGGCGACGTCTATATCTTCAACGACCCCTATGCGGGCGGCACGCATCTTTCGGATTTCCGGCTGGTGCGGCCATTCTACCGCGACGGTGTGGTATTCTGCTATCTCGCCTCGGTCGGCCACTGGCATGATGTGGGCGGCAACGTTCCGGGCAATTACAACCCCGTCGCGACCGAGTGTTTTCAGGAAGGCATGTTGATCCCGCCGGTAAAGTTGTTCCGAAAAGGCGTGCTGCGTCAGGATGTTGTCGACATCCTGCAAAGCAACTCGCGCCTGCCGGGGTCTTTATACGGCGACCTGAACGGACAGATCAACGCACTTGATCTGGGGATGCGGCGGATGGGGGCGCTGCTGGGCGAATACGGCGACGACACGGTGACCGAGGCCTTGGGCGAATTGCGCGCGCGTGCGGCGCGTCTGATGGCCGCGAATATCGCCGATCTGCCCGATGGTACGTGGTCGGCAGAGGATTATCTGGACAATGACGGGATTGTTGACGAACCGCTGAAAATCGCGCTGGACCTGACGGTCAAAGGTGAGCGCATGACGCTTGATTTCTCGCGCAGCGCCAAGGCCTGCGCCGGGCCGGTGAATATCGCCCTGTCGACCACGGTGGCGTCGGTTTATGTGGCGTTGAAACATGTGTTTACGGATGTGCCGGCCAACGGCGGCGTCTTAGAGCCGATTGACGTGATCGTACCCGAGGATTCATTGCTAAGCGTCACCGCGCCCAAGCCGGTCGGCGGCTATACCGAAACCATTCTGCGCATTATTGATGTGATTTTCTGCGCCATGGCCAATGTCGCGCCAGAGCGGGTCAATGGCTGTGCCTACGGGACGATTAATGCGCTGTCACTGGCCGGGCACCGCCGCGACGGCAGCCGCTGGGTGATGTTTTCGTTCTTTGGCGGCGGTCATGGAGGGCACCCCGAAGGCGACGGGCTGAACCACGGCAACGCGCCGATTTCCACCGCAACCATCCCACCTGCGGAAATCCTTGAGGCGGCCTATCCGGTGATGTTCACCCAATGGGCCTTGCGCCCCAATAGTGGCGGCGCGGGGCGGCATCGCGGCGGTTTGGGCGCGATTTACGAGATCGAATTGCTGGAAGAACAGGCCGATGTGTTCCTGTTTGGTGAACGCGGGAAATTCGCGCCACCGGGCGTTTTAGGCGGGCAGCCCGCCGCCATGGATCGGTTTACGTACGAGCAGGACGACGGGATGCATACCCCGCCGATGGTGTCGAAAATGGTGGGGATCAGCATCAAACGGGGGCAACGGCTGCATCTGGAAACGCCCGGCGGGGGCGGCTTTGGCGTGCCGTTTGAACGCGACACAGGGGCGGTTCTGCGCGATCTGGCGCTGGGGTATATCGACCGGGATTCGGCGCTGGACGCTTACGGCGTGGCGATTAATCCTGACGGGACATTAGACGCGCAAGCCACGGATAGGCTTAGAGAAAAGGGTGCAGCATGAACGCCACGCAACGCTATGTCATCGGGGTCGATGTGGGCGGGACCTTTACCGATGTGTTCTTTCTGGATCAGGCCAACGGGCGGGTCGAGGTGGCCAAGGTGCCGTCGACCCTTGACGATCAGTCGCGCGGGTTCGTTGAGGGCATCCGTGCCCACGCCGAATTTGCCGAGGTGGCGACGATTGTGCATGGCACCACCACCGGCACCAACGCATTGCTGGAACGCAAAGGTGCGCGCACCGGGATCATCACCACGCGGGGCTTTCGCGACACGCTGGAAATGCGCCGGCGCGACCGGCCGCAGACGTGGGGGTTATGGGGTCAGTTCGAACCGGTGGTGCCGCGCAACCTGCGCCTTGAGGTGGGGGAACGCACGCTGGCGGATGGGACCATCCACACCGCAGTTGACCCCGAGGAAGTGAAACGGGCCGCGCGCGCGTTGCTGGCCGAGGGGGTCGAGGCCGCGTGCATCGTGTTCATCAACTCCTATGCCAACCCCGAAAACGAACGCGCAGCACTGGCGGCATTGCGTGAGGTTTGGCCGAATGATTACACCGAAGCATCCTCGAACATCCTGCCGGAAATTCGCGAATTTGAACGCACCTCGACCACCACGCTGAACGCCTATCTGCAACCGCTGGTGGGGCGGTATCTGCACCGGCTGGAGGGCGCGCTGCAACAGGACGGGTTCGACGGGCAGGTGTTGATCGTACAGTCCAACGGCGGGGTGATGACGGTGGATACCGCGCGGCAACTGCCGGTGCGCACCGCCCTGTCCGGTCCGGCGGCGGGGGTGATTGCCAGCGCCTATATCGCCACCGAGGCAGGATTTCCCGACATCATCACCTGCGACATGGGCGGCACTAGTTTCGATGTGTCCCTCGTGGCGAACGGGCAAAGCGCGCTGGCGGCACAAACCAACATCGCCTTTGGTATGACCGTGCGCACGCCGATGATCGAGATGACGACGATTGGCGCCGGCGGTGGGTCGATCGCTGGCGTGGATCGCGGTGGCTTGTTGCAGATCGGGCCGCAATCGGCAGGGTCCGACCCCGGCCCGGTGTGTTACGGGCTTGGCAACACGCGGCCCACGGTGACGGACGCCAATGTGGTGCTGGGGCGGATCAATGCCGACCGGCCCATCGGCGGCAAACTGGCGCGGCTGGACGTGGACGCGGCGCGGGCGGCGATTGAGGAACATGTGGCAAAGCCGCTTGGGCTGGGCGTGATGCAGGGGGCCGAGGCGATTATTCGCGTGGCCAATTCCAAGATGGCCGGCGCAATCCGGCTGGTGTCGATTGAACGGGGTTTTGATCCCAAACGCTTTTCCGCCATGCCGTTTGGCGGCGGCGGCGCGCTGCACGCGGGCGCATTGATGCAAGAGGTGGGACTGCAAAGCGCGCTGGTGCCGCGCTATCCGGGCATCAATTCGGCGTTGGGCTGCACCATTGCCGACATGCGGCACGATTTTGTTCAGACGGTGAATGGCGTTCTGGATGGTCTTGATATGGGCGATCTGGGCACGCGGATGGGCGATTTGGCGCAACAGGGGTTGGCGTTGTTGGCCAAGGCCGGCGTAGCGTTTGGCGGTACCGAGGTCCGGTTCGAGATGGACATGAGCTATCTCGGGCAGACCCATACGGTTGATGTTCCGTTGCCTTTGGCGGCTGGCGATGTGACCACCCTGACCCGCGACATGATCCGCGCGGCGTTTGAAACCCGCTATCGCGCGGTTTACGGCAATGTCCTTGACGGCGTGGCGATGCGGGTGTTGAACCTGCGGGTGTCGGCGATTGGCAAACGCCCCAAGTTCGATCTGACCTTGCTGGCCCCGGCGGATGGCGTGACGTTGCAAGACGCGCGCACCGGCACCCGCGACGTTTGGATCAACGGCGCGTTGCATGAAACGGTGATCTATGACCGTTTGCCGCTGTCGGTTGGCGTCGAAATCCCCGGCCCGGCCATTCTGGAGCAACCGGACACGACGATTTTCATCGAACCCGATCTGACGGGGCGGGTGGATCGTTTTGGCAATCTGATCATCACCCGCAAACAGGACGTCTGACATGGCCATTACCAATCCCGCGACCACCGCATTGATGCTGGTCGATATGCAGAACGACTTTCTGCACCCAACCGGAGCCTATGGCCGCGCCGGGCAGAAAAGCGATGCCATCGCCGCCCTGCCCGCGCGTCTGGTCAAGGTGGCCGATGCGCCAAGGCAACACAAACAGTGCACCCCGTGCATAACGATGGGCAAACACTTATTGTCGCG
>NVQY01000135.1 GCA_002400675.1 Paracoccaceae bacterium
GGCCTTATACGTCGGGCAATGACGTGGATTACGGTCCCGTTGTCACGGCCGCCGCCAAGGCCAACATCGAACGTCTGGTGCAGACCGGCGTCGATCAGGGCGCGAAACTGGTGGTTGATGGGCGTGGATTTTCGTTGCAAGGCTACGAGGACGGTTTCTTTGTTGGCCCGCACCTGTTCGACAACGTGACTGCGGACATGGACATCTACAAATACGAAATCTTTGGCCCGGTTCTGTGCACGGTACGCGCCCAGACCTATGAAGAGGCAGTTGGTCTGGCAATGGACCACGAATATGGCAACGGCACCGCGATCTTTACCCGCGACGGCGACGCCGCGCGCGATTTCGCCAACCGCATCAACGTCGGCATGGTCGGCATCAACGTGCCAATCCCCGTGCCGCTGGCCTATCACACCTTTGGCGGCTGGAAAAAGTCGGTATTCGGCGACCTGAACCAGCACGGCCCGGACGCGTTCAAGTTCTACACACGCACCAAGACCGTGACCGCGCGCTGGCCCTCGGGCATCAAAGAAGGCGGAGAGTTCTCGATCCCTGTGATGGAGTAACCTTCCCTTTACGCGACCCTTATCACCACGCCCCGGCTGTCATGGCCGGGGTGTTTTTGTATCATCTCTCAGGCAACCGGGCCAATCTTCATTGCCTTTTTCAGGACACTTCCCACCGGTCTGTAAAAGTTGCGCGAGGTCCAGTACTGGCTGTGCGAGGCCGGGTTCCAGAACTGAAAGAACCCGCCGTTGCTGACCCAGCCGTCGCGCAAACCGCCGCTGTCGGCCAACGCGCCGTAGGCTGGTGACAGCCCGGCCAAAGGCATCCCCAGCGCGTCGTCCTTGTCGTTGTAATTGTACCACCAGGGCGACATCCGCCGGTCGGCGGCAATATTGGTGCCGGGGTATCTGATCGGGTGCACGTTTTCCGGCTTGTAAGAGAACGAAAACACCGGAATGTTGCAGCCGAAGGTGACAAACGTCGCCATCGTCTTAAGCTTTTGAAAATCGCTTGAGCCGTCGATCTGCGGCGTGCCCTTCATCATGTCATAGATATAATTCGACATGATATGCCCGCCCAGCGAGTGCGCCAGCACGATTAGCGGCGTGTTCCCGTCGGTCAGTTGTTCCAGCCGCTGAATGGTCTGATGCACCCGTTCATGGATGCGGAAATAGGTCTGATCGCGGGAATCTTCGGTTTTGCGATACGACGCCGCGTCGCCCAGATTGTGCATCACAAAGCGCCGCGCATCCATCCAGCGCCCGCCCTTGTCGCCCAGATACTTGATGTATTCCTCTTGTCGGGTTTGCAGGATATCGGCCCAGAAAACCTCTCGCCAGGCGACGTGATCGAAAAAATCGTCGCCCAGATATTCCTTGAGACGGGTATAAAGTCCGGCGGAAAAGCTGATGTCGTTGGTGCCCTGGCGGTCTTTGCCCTGACTTCCCATTCCGTGAATGACGGCAACGGCAATCTTGTTGCTGGACATGAAAATGCTCCCTTGAGGTGAAATACACCAAAAAGCATATCATGAATCGCCCAATACAGCCACTAATTGCATCGGCAATCGGGGCGTTCAGCGTTTACGCATCCAGAAACTCTGCGCCCGCCCGGTTTTCAGAAACGGCAGTGCTGCGTGGGTTTCAGGGCGGCCCCGTTGCAGGTAATAGCCGGGCCAAAGCACCTCGTACCCGCCGCCCTGCATCAGGGTGTGCAGCATATATTGCTCGCCCCAGGACGGGCAGTCGTAAAAGAACCGCTTGGGGTATTCATAAGGCAGAAACACGTCGTGCACATGGATCACCACGCCGGGGGCCAGCGCCGGGATGATGCGGCAGAACAGATGCGCCACATCGTTGCTCATTCGTACCTGATGGCTGGAATCAATGAACAGGATATCACCCGATTTAAGGGTTTCAAACAACGCCGGATCAACATCCTCTAGCCGCCTTTGTTCAAATGTATCAACCACATGGGCAATGTCGGCGCGCGGATAAGGGTCAATCGCCGTGATCACCGTGTCCAAGGCGCCATCCATCACCGCCTGACGGGTGATGCGGGTGGAATTGCCACAGCCGACCTCGATCACATGGGCCGGGGCAAACCGGCGCACCATCAGATACAGCGCCTCGGCGTCGGGCGTATCGTAATAGCCGTTCTGCGGGATATAGCCGGTGTCGTTGCGCGCAGGGTCGTGCAGCTTGTCGATATCGCCGCGAAGGGCGGCATATTCCTGCGCCAATTCCGCAGTATCAAACCCCTCCATCCCCGGCGACAACGCATAGGCGGCACGGTCAAGCCCGCCTGCGGCCTCGAACGCCTGCAACCGTTCAACCTCTGCGCGCTGCTCGGTCAGGTCGACGATTTTTACATCAAGTTCGCCCATCAAGGCATTGAGTTCAGGGAATTTTCTTTTCTTCACTGGAAAGACTTCCGTTTCCCGACTCCACTGTGGCCACCGGTTCTGCCGCGCTACATATCGTTGATCCCAACCGCTGCCAAGGTGCGTGGGCGGGCCAGTCTTGGAAGTTGGAGCATTAGTACATATGTTGTGTGGCTACGCGCAGATATCATGATGCCCTGTAACGGGCGCCAGAGAAAAGGAAACGACCCCCATGACCAAACCGACCACACGCCGCGCCCTGATGGCAGGGGCCGCCGCAACCGGCGTTCTGGCCGCCCTGCCCATCTCTGCCACCGCCGCCACCCGGCACGAAATCGAAATCCGCGATTTCAAGTTCATTCCCGCCACCCTGACGGTCAAGCCCGGCGATACCATCCGCTGGCGCAACCGGGATCGCGCGCCACATGATGCCACCGCCAAAGATAAAAGCTGGAAAATCAAGACCCTGCGCCCCGGCAAACGCGCCGATATCACCGTGACCGCCGGCATGACGACCGAATATTATTGCTCGTTCCACCCCGCCATGAAAGCCAGCCTGACAATCGTTTCGTAGGGTCGGGACCCTCGTGAACCTGCGCGCCCGGCTTGCAGGCAGATAGCAGGTCTGCTTTGCTTGGCCCAACGTTGGAGAGGACGCGCCATGCAACAGAGCTTTACGCTGGGAATCGAAGAAGAATACCTGCTGGTTGATCGCGATTCACTTGATCTGGCCCAAGCCCCCGAGGCGTTGATGCAGGCCTGCCAAAGCGACCTTGAGGGGCAGGTCAGCCCGGAATTCCTGCAATGTCAGATAGAGGTCGGCACCCGTGTTTGCGGCGATATCACCGCCGCGCGCGAAGACCTAAAACGCCTGCGCGCCTGCGTTTCGCGCCATGCGGCCAAGCATAACCTTGCCCCGATCGCCGCGTCTTGTCATCCGTTTGCCGACTGGAAAAACCAGCATCACACGCAAAAAGACCGCTATGATGACCTGAAACGCGCCCTGGGCGGCGTGGCGCGGCGCATGTTGATCTGTGGCATGCATGTGCATGTAGGCATTGAAGAAAAGGCGTTGCGCACTGATCTGATGCCGCAGCTAAGTTACTTTCTGCCGCATCTTCTGGCGCTGAGCACCTCGTCGCCTTATTGGCAGGGCGATGACACCGGCCTTGCGTCCTACCGGCTGACCATCTTTGACAATCTGCCGCGCACTGGCCTGCCGCCGTCGTTCAGTTCATGGGCCGAATATGAACGTACCACCGGCACGCTGATTGATCTTGGGGTGATCGAGGATACCTCAAAAATCTGGTGGGACTTGCGCCCGTCGCATAATTTCCCCACGCTTGAGACCCGGATCATGGATGTCTCGCCCCGGCTGGAACATGCGGTGGCGCTGGCGGCGCTGGTGCAGGCGCTAACCCGGATGCTGGTGCGGTTGCGGGCCTCGAACATGCGCTGGCGCGAATACGACCGGTTCCTGATCTCTGAGAACCGCTGGCGCGCACAGCGTTATGGCGTGGACGAGGGGCTGATCGACTTTGGCGACCGCTCTATCGTTGCGATGCCCGCGTTGATCGAAGAGCTGATCATGTTTCTGGACGAGGACGCCCAAGTGCTGGGAACCCAAAAGGAACTGTTGATGTTGCGCGAAATCGTTGCCACGGGCACCAGCGCCACCCGTCAGCGCGCGGTGCATGCGCAGGCCGTTGCGCGCGGCGATGACCCAGGGTCCGCCGTGGTGCGTCATCTGATCGAGGAATTTCACGCCGACCTGTAAGGCCCCCCTTTTCATACCTTGCAAAACTCCTGTAAGATTTACGAATTAAACACTCGTTCAATTCAACCATGAAAGAGGCCCCGATGGATTTCGCCCTGACCGAGGAACAGACCGCCATATTCGACATGGCCCATAGCTTTGGGCAGGAAAACATCGCCCCCTTTGCCCGCCAGTGGGAAGGTGACGGCACCATCCCCAAGACCCTGTGGCCAGAGATTGGCGCGTTGGGGTTCGGCGGGCTGTACGTCTCTGAGGACGGCGGCGGATCGGGGTTGGGTCGGCTTGATGCGACCTTGGTTTTTGAAGCACTTTCAATGGCTTGCCCGTCTGTGGCCGCCTTCTTGTCGATCCACAACATGTGCGCCAAGATGCTTGATAGTTTTGGCGACGAGGCGCTAAAGGCGCGGGTGATGCCCAAGGTTCTGACACTGGAAACCGTGCTTAGCTATTGCCTGACCGAACCGGGATCAGGGTCCGACGCGGCGGCCCTCAGAACCCGCGCGGAACGGACCAGTGACGGCTACACTCTGAACGGAACCAAGGCGTTCATATCCGGCGGCGGCTATTCCGACGCCTATGTGGTGATGGTGCGCACCGGCGAAAACGGTGCCAAGGGCGTGTCCACCGTCTATGTCGAAGACGGCACCGACGGTCTTAGTTTTGGTGCCCCCGAGGACAAGATGGGCTGGCGGTCGCAACCGACCACGCAAGTTCAGTTCGACGATTGCAAAATCCCGGCGGGTAATCTGGTTGGCACCGAGGGCGACGGGTTCAAATACGCGATGAAGGGGCTGGATGGCGGGCGGCTGAACATCTCGGCCTGTAGCCTTGGGGCGGCGCAGACCGCGTTGAACCTGACCCTGCAATATATGGGCGAGCGTAAGGCGTTTGGCAAAAGTATCGACCAGTTTCAGGGGCTGCAATTTCGCCTCGCGGATATGGAGATTGAACTTCAGGCGGCGCGCACCTTTCTGCGTCAAGCGGCGTGGAAGCTGGACACAGGCGCGCCGGATGCGACCAAATTCTGCGCCATGGCCAAGAAATTCGTCACGGAAACTGGCAGCAAAGTTGTTGATCAATGCCTGCAACTGCATGGCGGATATGGATATTTAGCCGATTACGGCATTGAAAAGCTGGTGCGCGATCTGCGGGTGCATCAGATCCTTGAGGGCACCAATGAAATCATGCGGGTGATCGTGGCGCGTCATCTGCTGGCCAACAGATAGATGGCTGATATCGACATCCGCGTCACCGGGCGCGCCGGGCGGATCACCTTTGACCGCCCTCAGGCGCTGAACGCGATGACCTATGAAATGTGTATGGGGATTGACGCCGCCCTGCACCTTTGGCGCGAGGACGGTGCGGTTGATCTGGTGGTGATCGATGCGGCGGGCGACAAGGCGTTCTGCGCCGGCGGTGACATTGCCGAACTGTACGATACCGGCACCCGAGGCGACTTTGCCTATGGGCGCAAGTTCTGGCGCGACGAATACCGGCTGAACGCCTTTATCGCCGAGTATCCCAAGCCGGTGATCAGTTTCATGCAAGGCTTTGTCATGGGCGGCGGCGTTGGTATCGGTTGTCACGCCGCCCATCGCATCGTTGACTCCAGCACCCGCATAGCCATGCCGGAATGCGGCATCGGTCTGGTGCCGGATGTGGGCGGGTCGTACCTGCTGGCGCGCGCGCCGGGGTATCTGGGTACCTATCT
>NVQY01000002.1 GCA_002400675.1 Paracoccaceae bacterium
GCTGTCGGGCGGGCGCGGTGACGACAATCTGACCGGCAATGGCGGCGACGATGTGCTGGTCACCGGCAGCGGCACCGACACGGTGTCGGGCGGAGCTGGCAAGGACAGGGTTGTTGTCGGGTTGGGCGACAAGACACTGTCGGGGGGCGACAATTTCGACACCCTCGATTTCGGCACGGTTCAGGGCGTTGTTACCGTTGATTTCGGCGCCGGCACCTACGCCGCCACTTTTGTCGACCACTCCCCGCGCTGGTCCGACCGTGACCCTGACGGCGACGGCATCAACGAAAGCGATGGCACCGAAGCGCGGCTTTTCAACGCAGCCCTGCTGACGCCCTTACAGGTGTTCGAGGCAAATCTGCTGCACGCAAACAGCATTGATGACATAACGCGGGTGCTGCCGACCACCGATGACGCAGAATTCGACCTGTTTCAGATCGCCATGGTGGATGTGGATGCCAACGCCTTTGGCACGTTTGTCGGGTTTGAAAAGGTGGTGGGCGGCGAAAGCGGCACCACGATCATTCTGTCAAACCTTGTGGACCGGTTCGACGGGCGGGTGTCCGCCCTTGATGTGATCGACCTGTCGGCGGTGTCCAGGGCCATGAGCTATAACCTGACAACCGGCGTCAACAACATCGCCTTGCTGGCGGGCGATAACGTCACCGGGATCGAAGGCCTGATAGGGGGCGTAAAAAAGGATCGTTTCACCGGGGATGGCAACGCAAACATGTTCTCTGGCGGCGCGGGAAATGATGTTCTTGAGGGGCTTGGCGGGCGCGATACCCTGTTTGGCGGGTCGGGTCGGGACCTCTTGCGCGGCGGCGACGGCAAGGACAGGCTAATTGGCGGTGGCAACGACGACACGCTCTTTGGCGGCGACAAGGGCGACGATCTGCAAGGCGGGGCCGGGGCAGACAGGCTGTTTGGCGGCGGCGGAAACGACACTCTGTCCGGCGGCATTTCCGCCGATACGCTCAGAGGCGGCAAGGGCGCGGACAGCTTTGTGTTTGCATCCGGCGACGGGCGCGATGTGGTGGTCGATTTCAAGCTGAACACGGACACCATCACCCTGAACGGCGTGAGCGCGGCGGACATCTCTATCACCACCCGCGCGCATTCCACCCGAATCGACTATGGCCCGGGCGACACCATCATCCTCAAAGGTTTTACCGACACGATTGATGCAAATGACCTGCTGTGAGGCGGCAAATGACCGGAGTGGGTGGGGTTAAATGCCCCTGCCCGGTGATTACGCCCCCTCAAGGGTTTTCAACGCCTGTTCATGCAGGCGTTGATCACCAACGGCAACAAACCGGTCACCAGAGGCAATCGTCAGCGGCGCGCCCGCCCAGTCAGAGATCACGCCGCCTGCGCCCTGCACCACCGGCACCAGCGCCAGATAGTCGTGAATGTCATAGCCAACCTCGATGCCCACGTCGATATGGCCACTGGCGATCTGGCCATAGGTCATGCAACTGCCGCCAAACACACCCCAGCGGGTGGCCCCGTTCATGCGCCCCAGCGCCGCGCGGTCACTGTCCGACCAGAAGTTGGGATTGCTGCTGGCCATCATCGCCTCGGTAAGACTGGTGCAGGGCCGGCATCCTACGGGTGCCCCGTTGCGGGTGGTCACCTGACCCTGGCACCCGACCCAGCGATCCTGCGTCATGGGCATATCAATCACGCCGATAACCGGCCCCTCGCCCCGCACCAGCGCAATCAGGGTGCCAAAGACCGGCAGACCGGCCAGAAACGGCAAAGTGCCATCAATCGGGTCGATGATCCATTTGAACTCGGCTTGCGGGTTGGTGTCGGCGCGTTCCTCGCCCAACACGCCGTGATCCGGGAAACGGTCGCTGATCAGCTGGCGGATCTTATCCTCTACCGCCTTGTCCACCGCCGTAACCGGGCTTTGATCCGGCTTGATCTCTAATTCATAAGGGCGCTGCACGGCGTCGGTGATTATGGCGCGGCTGGCATCGGCCAACGCTTGGGCGAAATCGCTGAATTCCTGTAAATCGGCCATGAAACCCTCTAATGTTGGATGATCTGGTTAAGAAATTTTTGTGTGCGGGCATTTTTGGGGTTATCGAAAAACGTCTGCGGCGGGCCGGTCTCGACGATTTCTCCGGCGTCCATGAACACGATCTTGTCGGCGACCGAGCGGGCAAAGCCCATTTCATGGGTGACGCAGATCATCGTCATGCCCTCTTTAGCCAGATCCACCATGACATCCAGAACCTCGGAAATCATTTCCGGGTCCAGCGCCGAGGTTGGTTCGTCGAACAGCATGATTTCGGGGTTCATGCACAGGGCGCGGGCGATGGCGACGCGCTGTTGCTGGCCGCCCGACAGTTGCACCGGGTACTTGTCGGCCTGTTCCGGGATGCGCACCCGTTCCAGATAGCGCATGGCGATGGCGCGGGCCTCAGCCTTGTCGGTTTTGCGCACCAGTCGCGGGGCCAGCATCAGGTTCTTGATCACCGTGAGATGCGGAAACAGGTTGAAGCTTTGAAACACCATGCCCACCTCGCGGCGCACCGCGTCGATATCTTTGGTCGCCCCGGTCAGCTCAAGGCCGTTGACGAAGATATGCCCGCCGTCATGCTCTTCCAGCCGGTTGATGCAGCGGATCATCGTCGATTTGCCAGACCCGGACGGGCCGCAGACCACCACGCGTTCGCCCTTGTTGACCACAAGGCTGACGTCCTTGAGCGCCTGAAAGCTGCCAAAATGCTTGTCCACATGGTCCAGTACGATCACCGGCTTTTGCGTGTCATCCGTCATGTCAGTTTTCTCTTTTCAAATAGCGGCTCATGTAGCGTTCGAACATTCCAAATCCGCGCTGAATAAAGAAGGTCATGACCATGTAGATCACCGCCAGCGAGATAAAGACCTCGTAGGGGGCAAAGGTTTCGGCGACGATGGTGCGGGCGATCCCCATCATGTCAAGCAGGGTGATGGTGCTGGCCAGCGCGGTTGATTTCATCAGGCTGACGATGTCGTTGCTATAGGCCGGGATTGCCAGCCGGATGGCAATCGGCGTGGTGATGTGGATAAAGCGTTGGCGCGTGGACAGGCCCAGCGCGGCACCGGCCTCGTTCAACCCCTTGTCGACCCCCAGAATGCCGCCGCGCAGGATTTCCGACACATAAGCCCCGGTGTTCAGCGACAAGGCCACCACCGCACAGCCAAAGGGTTCGCGCAGGACCGACCACAGGATGCTTTCGCGGATGAATTCGAACTGCGGCAGCCCGTAATAGATGATGAAAATCTGTACCAGAATGGGCGTGCCGCGAAAGATGTAGATATAGGTGACCGCTGGCCAAACCAGAAACCAGCGCCCCGAGATGCGCATCAGCAGCAACACGACCGCCAGCGCCGTCCCCAGCAGCGCCGACAGCCCCATCAGTTGCAGCGTCAGGCCCAGCCCCATCAGCATCTTGGGGATCGAGTCGACAATCAGGGAGAAATCAAAACTCATCTTGCGCGCTCCAGATGTCGGTTTGCGTTTTTCTCAAGCCACATGACGGTCAGGGTGATGATGGTCGAAAAGGTCAGGTAGATGCCGCCAACCACGATATACATGGTAAAGGGTTTGCCGGTGGTGCCAGTGGCCTGTTCGGCGACAAACAACGTCTCGTTCAGCCCGATGATAGAGATCAGCGCGGTATCCTTGATCAGCGACAGCATGTGATTGCCAAACGCTGGCAGGGCAAGCCGCCACATTTCCGGAATCTGTATATAGATGAAGGTCTTGAAGGGCGATATTCCCAGTGCCCGCGCGGCCTCTACCTGACCGGGATCGACCCCCAGAAACGCGCCGCGAAAGGTCTCGGTGGCGTAAGAGCCGACAATCAGCGCAATGGCAAACGACCCGGCCCAGAATGGCGGGATATCGACAAAGGGAATGCTGGGGTCGAACAGTTGCACGATCGCCGTCAGGGTGATGGCAGAGCCGAAATAGATCAGCAACAGCACCAGAATTTCCGGCGTCCCGCGAAACACCACCGTATAGATCCCGGCGATTTTCTGCGCGACCCGGCTGTTTGACAATTTTGCCGCCGCCCCCAGAAGGCCGAACAGAACCATCATCGAAAGCGAGGCAAAGAACACCTGCGCCACAATGACGGACCCCCAGAAAAAGTCGTCCCACCATCCGACAAGATCAGCCACAAACCGCCCCCTAACATTCCGGAATTSTCGCCTGCGGCAGGGTTACGCCCTGCCGCAAGTCGCGTTGGTTGCTTTAGCCTTCCCAGCCTTCGTTATGGATGGCAAACGGGAAATACTTGAGCGCGTATTTTTCCAGCGAGCCATTCTTGGTCAGTTCCAGCACCGCCGCGTTCAAACGATTTCGCAGCTCGTCGTTGTCTTTGCGCAACCCGATCCCGACACCGATGCCAAAGAATTCGGTCTCGTCGATCTGCGGGCTGACAAATTCGAACCCCGCCCCGTCATCCTTGCTGAGGAACTTAAGGAACGCCTTCATCGGGTTGGTCATGATCATGTCTGTGCGCCCGTTGACCAGATCCAGGTACATCGCCTCAGAGCTGTCGTAATAGACCACGTTGGCCCCCGGCAGCTTGGCCTTGAACCAGCTGGCATAGGTGGTCGCGCGGCCCATGCCGATTTTCAGCCCGTCAAAGTTGTCGGCAATCGGATTGCCGTCCGCATCGAACAGGTTCAACCCGGCGTCCTTTTTGCCGACCAAACGGCCCACCGAAATCCGGTAAGGCGCGGAAAAGTCCATCTTTTCCAGCCGTGAATCGGTGATCGACATCGACGCGACCACCAGATCGAACTTGTTGGCCAGCAAGGCCGGGATCATGCCGTCCCATTTCTGGCAGACGAATTCAAGGTCCGCGCCAAGGATTTCCGCCACCCCCTTGGCCACGTCCACATCGTAGCCATCAAGCGTGCCATCGGCTTTCTTGAAGTTGAACGGCGCATAGGTGCATTCCATCCCGACCCGCAGGGTTTCGCCCTGTGCGGCCACGCCGAATGTCATTGCCGCAACCGCGACCGCCCCAAGCGTAGAGCGGCGAATTATGTTGAGAATTTTCATTTTCTTCCTCCTGATGGTGTTTGATTGTTGCTGTTCACGATCCGTCAGATCAGCCAGATTTCGACATCTCCCTGACGGCTTGAATGACCCGATTAACCTCGGATTCTGTGTTGTAATGGGCCAGCCCGATGCGCACGACGCCTTCATCCTCGGGGATGCCCAGAAACCGGGTCGGCTCGTACGCGTAATTGTGGCCGTGCCAGACGAATATCCCCTGATCGGCAAGGGATTTCGCCAACGTGGACGGGTCGATCGACCGATGCCGGATCGACACGGTCGGCACCCGTTCATGCACCCGGTTGGGGTTGGTGATGCCATAGATCGCGACCCCCGGCACGTCCTGCAATCCGCCGATCAGCTTGTTGGTCAGTGGTTCTTCGTAATTGCGGAAATCATCATACGCTGCGGCGATCTGGTCGCGTCTGCTGGCAAAATCCCCCAGCGCACGGCCATAATCGGCAAAGTAATCAATCGTCGCCGACAGACCAGCAAGCAGTTCGATCTGTGGCGTGCCAAGTTCGAACCGGTCCGGCAGATCATCCGAGGTGCAGCGCCCCTTGTAGGGATGCAACCCGGCCAAAAGATCGCGTTTGCCCCACAATATGCCCAGATGCGGGCCAAAGAATTTGTAAGACGAACACGCCAGATAATCGCACCCCAGCGCGCGCACATCCACCAGATGGTGCGGGGCCAATTGCACCGCGTCGACAAACACCTGCGCCCCGCCCGCCTGCGCGATCCGGGTAAGCGTGGCAATATCATTGACGGAACCAGTCAGGTTGCTGGCATAATTCAGGCACACCAATCGGGTGCGCGGGCTTAGAACGCCCTGCAAGGCTTCGGGTTCGATCTGCCAGCTATCAAGGTCGAAATCGAGCCAGCGGATGGTCAGGTCCCGGTCTTTGGCAATCTCCAGCCACGGGCCGATGTTGCCCTCGTGATCCATGCGGGTAAGGACTATTTCGTCACCGGGTTTGAAGTCGCGGCAAATGCTGCGCGACAGATGAAAGGTCAGCATGGTCATGCTTTGGCCGATGACGATTTCCGCGCCACTGTCGGCCCCAAGGAAATCAGCCATGTCGCGATGCGCCTGCAAAACCACCTGATCCGAGGCAAGGCTGGTGGCAAAATGCCCGCCCAGATTGGCGCAATCACTGAGCATGTAATCACAGATCGCCTGTGCCACGCTTGACGGCACCTGCGTCCCCGCCGGGTTATCAAGATAGCTGCGCGGCGCATCCCCGTCGGTTCTGACCAGAGCCGGAAATCTGGCTCGAATGTCGGCAATCGGATAGACCATCAATACACCCCCGGGTTCCGGCTACGGATGTAACCTGTGCCCCCAAGGCTGACGGGTTCGCCCCATGCGATCCATCATCCCAAAGGATGATACCTCAGGAACTGCGGCGAGTTGTCAGGAAGCCTATGAAACGAAAGAACAATTCCGCCTGAGAGCCGATCTTAAGTTTCGCATAGATGTTGCGTCGGTGGGTTTTGATGGTCGCAACCGAGGTGCCAAGGCGCAGCGAAATGGACTCGCTTGAATGGCCGGTCAGCACCAGTTTCACCACTTCCTTTTCCCGTTCGGTCAGGACATCGGCACCGAAGTCAACAAAACTGCTGTCCAGACTGGGCTGGCCTACGTGGGCGCTGAAATCCTGATTTACCAGTTCCCAATGTTTGTGGAACACCGCACTTGCGGTGGCAAAGACCTGCGAAATATCCGCGAATTCCTGATCGGAAAACCCAACCGCGCGTTGGCGAAGAATTGTCAGCTCGACCATCGACCCGTCGGGCAGGTTGATCAGCAAAAGCAGCTCTTCTGTGTGCTTGGGCCACCCCGGCGTCAGATAGCCAATGGTTTCCCGGTCATCAATCTTGACCTCGAACTCGACCGCGCCGATCAGGTCGCCGTAGCCGTCCGGCATCAGGTCCGACATCGAATAGACGCCCGAGGGCACGGACGATTTGAACGCCTGATACACAGGGTTCAGCAGATAGGTATGATCGAGATAGTTGTTGAGGCCACGCTGAAACTTGTCCGACACCCCGAATTGCGCCATCAGCACCGGCGCGGCATCGGGTCGGTAGAGAAAGAACAACAGGCTGTCATAGGGCGCGATACGCCCGACAACCTTGCCAAAGTCGGCAAAAAAGGACCCGGAGCCGATGGTGCGAATAAAGTCCGGGGCGAATTTGCAGCAAGGCGCTGGCACCTCTGCGGATAAGTCTCTGGTCAGTTTCATCTGGGGTCCATCACATAGTCGCGCCTGTCTATCACGAGTGTTGGGCGAGACGACAAGGAATTCGCCACCCTGCCCCGGGCCCCCTGCCCCGTTTTGGCCGCCGCGACAGGCTCGGACTTGGGCGAAACCCTGTGACCTGACCCTTGCGGGCACTGGTCATTTCAGGATCGCGCTGGTTGGATAACGCCAGAATACCGGGGGTCTTCAGAGGAGCAGCTTAAAGCAGTAGCCAATCATCAAAGCCCACTCAAACCGCCATCGGGCCGTTCAGGTTCAGGCCGGCGATTTCATACCCGCGCTTAAAATCGACAATGTGTTTGCGCATCCAGTCGCTGGCGGTATCGGGGTCATGCGCCTTGATCGCGGCAAAGATATTGCTGTGCGCCTCAAGTAGTCGCTGGCTGGCGATGTCCGCGAACATGCTGGCCTTGCAAGCCGGATAGAAAAGCCGCGCCAGCGCCTCGCGGGCCATGGTCAACGCCTGATTGCTGGCGGCTTCGACAACCAGAGAATGAAATTCGATGTCCAGTTTGACCAGATCCTGCCTTGCTTCCAGCGCGATTTTCATGTGGTCGATGTTTTGCCCGATGCGCGCGATCTGTTCGTCCGTGGCATTTACCGCCGCCAGTTGTGCCGAGAGCGGTTCCAGCACCATCTTGACCTCCCACAGGTTCTGAAAACTGACGTCATGCAGCATCAGAGCCTTGCTAAGGTGGTCGCCGATCTGGTCTTGCGAGGGGCGCGTGACGATCAGTTTCTTGCCCTGCCGCCGGACATAGCCGAACTGTTCCAACGCGCGCACGCCTTCGCGGATGGTCGATCGGTTGACGCCAAACTGTTCGGCCAGATCGCCTTCGGTTGGCAAGGCCTCGCCGGACTTTAGCTGCCGGTCAACGATGGCATGTTGCAGCCTGTCCGAGACGACTTTGTATGCGGGGGCCACTTGCAGACGGCCAAACAACGGTTTGCTCATTGGGGTGCCTTTCCGGCTTGCTGCGCATACTCGCGGTCTCTTAGAACGTGGCGGGACGGTTTGCCAGTCGTGGTTTTTGGGCGGTCTGACGCGACCTTGGTTTCGCCCGGCGTTTTGAGGGTGGATCCGCCGGGTGCGGCGGCGGTTTTGCCGGGTCGGTCAATGATGCCCGCGCTCATCTTGGCAGGCCTCTGTTGTCGGGTTTCAGTATCCGGCGGGCGATTGCCCAGCGGTGGACCTCGGATGGTCCGTCATAAATGCGAAAGGCGCGGGTTTCGCAGAAAATCTGTTCAACAATGGTGTCGCGGGTAATGCCCAACCCGCCCAATATCTGCACACAGCGGTCAGCCACCCGGAACAGCGCCTCGGAGACGGCGGTTTTCACCATGCTGGATTCGTGGCGGGCATTTTCGCCGCGATCCAGCAGGCTGGCGGCCCACCAGATCATCAGGCGGCTTTGTTGCAGGTCGATTTCATTGTCGGCCAACATGAATCCGACGCCTTCGTGCTGGCCGATCGGCTTACCAAAAGCCTGACGCGTGCGGGCGTAATCGGTGGCGATGTTATGCGCGCGGCGCGCGCCACCCAGCCAGCGCATGCAATGGGTCAGCCGCGCCGGGGCAAGGCGCACCTGCACATAGCGGAACCCCTCGCCGACCTTGCCCAGAACGTCCTCTTTCGGGATCCGCACATCCTTAAGGGCAACCTCGCCGTGGCCACCGGTAAAGCTGTTGTCCATGGTGTCAATGTCACGCGCCACCGATATGCCGGGGGTGGACATGTCGGCAAGGAACATGGTCGCCCCAGCGGGCTTGCCGGCACTCTCGGGCACATTGGCAAAGATGATGGTGAACCCGGCCCCGCGCGCCCCGGTGATCAGCCATTTGCGCCCGTTGAGGATGAAATCATCGCCATCATACTGCGCCGTGGTCAAAAGCCCGGTCGGGTCCGCGCCTGACCCGCCCGGTTCGGTCATGCAGAAACACGACCGGATGTCGCCAGCGGCCAGCGGTTTCAGCCAGCGCTGGTTCTGCCGGTCCGTGGCCACCTTGTCCAACAGGTTCATGTTGCCCTCGTCGGGGGCCGCGCAATGCAGCGCGATCGGGCCAAGCGGGGAAAGCCCGGCCGCCTCGAACGCCACCGCCATCGTCACATGATCATACCCCATGCCGCCCCATTTTTGCGGTACATGCGGGGCAAAGAACCCGGCCGCGCGCGCCAGTGCGTTCAACTCGCGGCGCATCTCGTCGGTTGGGCCATGCGGGCCAAGTCGCGGGTCCTTTTCAAAAGGCACGATCTTGTCCATCACGAACGTCTCGATCCGGTCTTTGATCGCGCTTTGGGTGTCGGTCATCTGAAAGCCTATCAAGGGATTTCCTTTCCTAGTCTAAAAGCGTCGGCCCTGGGCAATCTCGTGGGCAAACAGCAACAACTGCCCGGCCAGATCGCCAAACCCGGCAAAACGCGCGTCACCGGTGCCGCCCTGGCGGAACCGCTTGTGAAGTTGGGCAAAAACACCGGCCAGCCGCAGGGTCGCCAGAACCCGGAAGAACCTGAGATCATCCAACGCCCGGCCCGACAGGCGGGCATAGCGTTCGGCGGCGGCCTGCCGGGTCATGAAGCCATGGCCTGCGGTGGGCATTTGCCCCAGATCATGCATCACTTGGGGGTCATCCCCTTGAGTCCAATAGCTAAGCAGAACCGCCAGATCATAGACCGGCGGCCCGCGCGTCCCCATATCCCAGTCGATCACCGCCACGGGGGCAAGGGTCGCGGGGTCAAAGATCATGTTGTCCAGCTTGAAATCATTGTGGATCAGCGTCGCCTCGCCATCCTGAGGTTGGTGCGCCTCTAACCAATGCCGCAAGTCGGTGGCGCTGGATGGCAGCTGGCCGTCCATGGCCAGTTCCAGCCGATGCATCCAGCCGTTCATTGTGCGGGTTAAGAACCCCTTTGGGCGGCCCAGCGTTTCCAGCCCGACATCCCCCGGCCTGACCCGGTGCAGAGCCGCCAGATTGTCGATCATCGCCTCGCCCACATGCGCCCCGACAGGGCGGCCCGCGCAATCTTTCCAGCCTGACAGAGCCGCCGGCATCTCGCCGCCGATGACCGTGCCGGGGCGATACTCCATCACAAAGAAAGGAGCGCCCAGAACGGCGGTGTCATCACAGAAATGAATCGCCCGGGGGGCCAAAGGGTATTGTCGGCAAAGCTGCGCCAGAATCCGGGATTCGCGCTTCATGTCGTTGGCACCGGGGGGAATCGGCCCTTTGGGCGGCCGGCGCAGGACAAACGGCACGCCGTCAACTTCGATCAGATAGTTAAGATTGCCAAACCCGGACGAAAACTGCCGGATCGGTGTTTCGTGATCCAGCGACAAGCCGGCAGAGGCCAGATGCACGGCCAACCGGTCCCATCGCTGGGGTATCTCCCGGCCCGGTGAAACGAAGCTGCCCATCGTGCTTATTGGTCCCTGTTTTAGTGGTTTATCCCGTATTATTAAAGGCTTGCGGCACGGGTGGCTGTCACTTGACAATGACCTGATTGCAGTCTTATTGTGGTATTGTCCGACAATACGATTATAACGGGATTTTCCAGTTGTCAAACGGTCAGACAGGGGTTGCAAATTGCGGCGAACGCCCGGTTTGTCAGGCTTAAGGGGTGGAAAATTGGCGGTCGAAAAAGAAAAACCTGCGGCGTCGCACTCAACTGGCGGGGGGTTTTCGGCCTCTCAGATCACTCAGGAACATATTGTCTTTGCCTTTGCGTTCATCCTGTTTGTTATCTTTTCGCTGTCGCTGAACGGGTTTTTCGCCGCCAGCAATCTGATTGTGCTGATGCGCAATGTCGCGGTGCTGGGCATTCTTGGGGTTGGCATGGCGATCGTTGTCATCGGGCGCGGCATTGATTTGTCGATGATCTCGGTTATGGCCGTGTCGTCGGCCTGGACCTTGCAGCTTTTGCAGAACGGGCACGGGCTGGCTGTGGCGCTGGCGGCGGGGTTGACCTGTGCGTTGCTGACCGGCCTCGTCAACGGGTTGCTGATCGCCTTTGTCGAAATCCCCGCCCTGTTTGCCACGCTGGCCACCGGTATCTTCCTTTATGGTGTGGGCAAGGCCATTCTACTTGACCTTGATGTGATCTATCTGCCCGAAAACATCGGCTGGTTTGAAGAGATCGGCAAGGGCAGCCTGGGGCCGATTCCGATGTCGATCGTACTGGCGGCGCTGACCATGGTCCTTGCCTATCTGTTCCTGTCGCGCACCCGGTTCGGGCGCTTTATCTATGCCACCGGTGATAACCCGCTGGCCGCGCGCATCACCGGGGTGCCGGTGCGGGTGATCATCACGGCGCAATATGTGCTCGCCTCGTTCATTGCCTTTGCCGCGGGCATCATCGTCGCCACATCGGTGTCGGCGATGAACACAAGAATTTTCAATTCAACCATGATTTACGACGTCATTCTGGTGGTGGTTCTGGGCGGTATCGGCTTGAGCGGCGGCAAGGGCAATATTCGCAATGTGATCGTTGGAACCCTGCTGATCGGCATCCTTCTGAACGGCATGACGATCATGGATATTCAGTTCACCCTGCAAAACTTTATCAAAAGCCTGATCCTGCTTGGCGCGATCATTCTCGACAGCGTTCTGCACCCTAGAAACGAAGAAACCGCCCAACAGGGCGATATTTAACAACAGGAGACTTTAGATTATGCCTTTTAAACTGACACTGGGAAAGCGGGTTCTTGCGCTGGCGGCGGCTGCGATTGTTGGCCTTGGGGCCACCGTCGCAAGCGCCCAGCTTAAGGACGAATTGCGCGACCCGTATATGGAGTCCTTCAAGGGCAAGACCGTGGCGTTTCTGCCGATTGCCATGGGCTTTGATCTGACCGAAGGCTGGGCCGCCGGCATACAAGCCGCCGCCGACAAATACGGGTTCGAATTCATCATTCGCGATCCCAACTGGAACACCAATGCCGGCACGCAGGCATTGACCGCCCTGATCGCGGAACAGCCAGACATCATTGTCGTCCACAACCCGGATGTGCAATCTTACGCGCGGCTGTTGAAAAAGGCCGAAAAGGCCGGGATCAACGTCATTCAGGTGAACATGAAATCCAGCTATTCGACCAACGCCTATGTCGGGGCCGACTGGGTGGAAATCGGCGAAGTCGGAGCCAAGGAAATCGTCGCGCGTTGTGGCGAAGGGTCAGGCACCTCGGGCAAGGTGGCGATCATTCAGGGGGTGCTGACCGGCGCGGCCAGCGTCTATCAGATCAACGGCGTGATGAATGTTCTCGAAGGGCGTGACGACATCGAAATCGTTGCCAACCAGGCCGCCGACTGGGATGCCTCCAAGGCCAAGGCCATCACCCAGACCGTGTTGCAGCAAAACCCGGATCTGTGCGCGGTGTATGGGTTCTGGGACGTCATGACGCTGGGATCGGCGGCGGCGGTCAAAGAGGCCGGCCTGATGGATCAGGTTTCGGTTCTGACCAATGGCGGCGGCAATCAGATGGCCTGCGACAACGTCAAATCCGGCATGTTCGACAAAGTCTGGAGCTATGACGTTCCCGGCCAGTCGCGCGATCTGGTCGACATGATCAAGATCATGTTCCAGTCCGACATGAAACCCGGCGATATGCGCGTTGCCCTTTACACGCCGCTGAAAGTGATCAGTCAGGACAATTTTGACCCGTCGATCTGCTGGTCACTGGNCAARTAACCTTTCGCAATACCTCTGACGCCGGCCCTGTTGTTTACCTTGGGGCCGGTGTTGCCTTGCCGGTCTAAGACCCCATGACATATCAGGAGATCCACAGTGTCTTTCGCCAATACTCTGACGCGCGTGCGATACAAGTACTTTCCCGATCATCTTGTCGGCGAGTTGCTGTCGAAACGGTGGATGGAATCGGCCGTGCCGATGATCATTCTGGTGGCGACGTTCACCTATCTGGCGCTGAACCTGCCGCACTACCTGTCACCGATCAACCTGATGGACATGGGCCGCCTTTACGCCGAGTTTGGCCTTATCGTGCTGGGCATGGGGCTGGTGATGATCGGCGGGGGCGTTGACCTTAGCATCGGGTCGATGTTTGCCCTTAGCAACATTGCCATGCTGGCGTTTATCAACATGTTTGGCTGGCCCTTATGGGTGGCGATCCCGGCGGTTCTTTTGGTTGGGGCCACATTGGGGGCGCTTAACGGGTTTCTGATCGGCTATCTGAAGCTGCGGGCGTTTCTGACGACGTTGGTGACGCTGATCATCTACCGGTCGCTGTTTGACATCATCCTGCTGAACTTTGCCGTCGAAATTTCCGGCGGGTTCCTGGATTCCGAGGCGTGGGACTTTATCGGCGACGGCGACATCTTTGGCCTGCCATCGGGCTTTATCGTTTTTGCCATCATCGCCTTTGTCGCGCATATCCTGCTTAGCCGCACGCGCCCGGGCTGGCACGTCATGGCGATAGGCGGGGCCAGACGGTCGGCGCATAACGCAGGAATTGCTGTCAAACGCACGGTGTTCCTGACCTATGTGATCTCCGGCGTTCTGACCGCCTTGTCGGCGGTATTTTTCGCCGCCCGTCTTGGCAGCGCCGGATCGGACACCGGCGTCGGCATGGAAGTGTCGGTTCTGACAGCGGCGGTTCTGGGCGGTATCAGCCTTGGCGGCGGGCGCGGATCGGTGGCCAAAGCCATCATGGGGGCGGCGATTGTCCTGTTGATCACCAACGGCATGATCCGCATGGGGATGCAGGGCGGTACCAGTTCGCTGGCCTTGGGTCTGATCCTGATCTTTGCCGTGGGCATTGATGTGAAATGGATCAAGAACCGGCACAAGATCATCTCAAAAGTCTATGTCAGCCCGACCTATCTGAAACTGCCCGATGCCCCCTCTGCGGCCGCTGGATCGGGCACCGCCTATGAGGCGAACAATGCCCTGAAAGACGTGTCCCTTATCGGCCTTGGCACCATCGAAGGCCCCGAAGACGTCATTCTGGACCGCAACGACAACCTGTTTACCGGCACCCGCCACGGCGACATCGTCAGGTTCTCTGGCCCCGATTTCAAGACTCAGGAAACATTCGCCCATATCGGCGGCCACCCGTTGGGCATGGCGTTTGACCCGGATGGCAATCTTTTGGTCTGCGTCGGCGGCATGGGGCTTTATGGCGTCAAACCCGGCGGAGAGGTCTATAAGCTGACCGACGAAACCACCCGCACTTGGAATTCGGTCAATGATGACAGTCGCCTGCGTCTGGCCGATGATCTTGACGTGACCCCGGACGGGCAGGTCTATTTCAGCGAGGCCACCATTCGCTATGAAATGCACAGCTGGCCGCTCGACAGTCTTGAGGGGCGCGGCAACGGGCGCATCATCTGTCACGATCTGAACAATGGAAAAACCCACACGGTGATCCGAAATCTGGTGTTTCCCAACGGTATCTGCACCGCCTTTGATGGCAAATCCATCCTGTTTGCCGAAACCTGGCGTTGCCGGATTTCGCGCTACTGGCTGGATGGCCCGAAACGTGGCACGGTCGAACCGGTGATCCCAAACCTGCCGGGGTATCCCGACAACATCAACCGCGCCTCGGACGGGAATTACTGGCTGGCGCTGGTGGGAATGCGCACGCCCAGCTTTGATCTGGCGATGACCATGCCGTCCTTTCGCCGCAAGATGGCGCGCCGGGTGGCGCCGGATGAATGGCTGTTCCCCAACATCAACTCGGGCTGTGTGGTCAAGTTCAACGAAGCGGGCGAAATTCTGGACGTGCTTTGGGATATCAGCGGCGAAAACCACCCGATGATCACCTCTATGCGCGAACACAAGGGCGATCTGTTTCTTGGCGGCATCTCGAACAACCGCATCGGGCGGTATCACCTGAAGGACGCGGACCCCGATTGGGTGTCGTCGGACAGCTACTGGGGGAAGAAATCATGAGCCTGCTTGATTTCGGCCCCATCGCCTCGTTTCTGGGCCGCGGAGAGGCAAGCATCACGGTGCCCACCCTTGATGGCGCGTTTCGGCCCAACGACTTTCTGGAAACGGCGGACCTGTTTGGCGACTACGCCGGGGCCGACACCATTGTCGTGGCGGACGGCCAGTTGCTGCTAAGCGCCGGTTGCGAGGTCTTGCAGATAGGCCCGAACGCCAGCAAGGTCATTGCCACATTCGACGCCGACATCACCGCCCTTTGCGCCGATGGCCCGGTGATCGCCGTCGGTTTGGCCTCGGGTGGGGTCAGCATCGTTGGCGGGCCGCATGATCGCAGCCATATTGACGCGGTCAAAGGCAAGCCCCTGACCTGCCCCACCGCCCTGCTGTTAGAGGGCGATAGCCTGACCATCACCGAAGGGTCGGACCGCACGACCCCGACGCACTGGTCGCGTGATCTGTTAGAGCGCAACGTTTGTGGCCGGGTCGTGCGCGTTGATCTGAGTAGCGGGCAACAGGAGGTACTGGCCAGCAAAGTCGCCTATGCAAACGGGCTGGTGAAAACGCCGGCCGGCGATGTGGTCATATCCCAAAGCTGGCACCATTGCCTGTCGCCGATCACCGATCTGAGCAAAACCGGGTCATCGTGCCATAACCTTCCGGGGTATCCATCGCGGATTTCGGCGGCGGGCGATGGCGGCTATTGGCTGGCGATCTTTGGCGTTCGCACCCAGCTGATCGAATTTGTGCTGCGCGAGGATCAGTATCGCAAGCGTATGCTGGACACGATTGCGCCGGAACACTGGATCGCGCCTTCGCTGGTTTCACAGACCAATTTCCTTGCCCCTTTGCAACAGGGGTCGGTCAAGAAACTTGGCGTTCTCAAACCATGGGCACCGCCACGATCATATGGGCTGGTGGTAAAGCTGGACTCGGATTTCCGCCCCCTATTCAGCCTGCACAGCCGGGTTGGTGGCCTGCGTCATGGCGTGACATCGGCGGTTGAACTTGATGGCGTCCTTTATGTGGTCAGCAAAGGGGCGGGACAGGTTATTGCGGTGGATCTGGCCAGCGTCCAACGGGAGATCGTTCAATGAAAACGCCCGCAGCCCCGCTTATCAACATCAAATCGGGATCAAAAACCTATCAGGGTGTCTATGCCATCCGCGATGTGGATTTTGATCTGTACCCCGGTGAAATCCACGCGCTTTTGGGGGAAAACGGGGCCGGGAAATCAACCCTGACCAAGGCGCTTGCCGGGGTTCTGGAACTAAGCGAAGGCCAGTTGTTCCTTGAAGGTCAGGCGCAGAATTTCAAAGACCCGCGTGACGCGCTTGAGGCGGGCATTGCCATGGTGTTTCAGGAAACCTCGCTGGTGCCGACCATGACCGTCGCGCAGAACCTGTATCTGGGCGAAGAGAAGTTCTTTAACCGCCTGCGTGGCCTTTACATTTCGGCCCAGCAATTCCTGCAAGGTCTGAACTTTGGCGTCGACCCGACCCTGAACGTGGCCATGCTGGGGGCCGCGCAAAAGCAGATGGTGGAAATCGCCCGCGCGGTTCTGCACAACGCCAAGGTCATCATCTTTGATGAACCCACCGCATCCCTTACCCCGGAAGAGAAACAGCATTTCTTCAAACTTCTGAACGATCTCAAGGCCAAGGGCGTTGGCGTGGTGTTCATCAGCCACGCTTTGGAAGAGGCGCTGGAACATGCCGACCGCATAACCATCCTGCGGGACGGGGCGCATATTCTGACCAAAGATGCCGCCGATATGGATCGCGAAATGGTCATTCAGGCGATGGTGGGGCGGGATCTTTCGGACAAGCTTTATTCACGCCACGCCGGGTCGGCGCGCCGCGCACGCGGGCGCAAGGTGCTGAGCGTTGAAAACCTGTCGATGCAGAACATCGTCAAGAACAATTCGTTTTCGGTCTATGGCGGGCAGATCACCGGGATATTCGGGCTGATCGGGTCGGGCCGGACCGAAACGGCAAAAATCATTGCCGGGGTGGTCAAACGCGACTTTTCCCATGGCGGCGAAGTTTATCTGGACGGTAAGCCGCAGCGCTATCGCATCCCCGAACAGGCCATTCAGAACGGCATCGCCTACATCACCGAGGACCGCAAGATCGAAGGGTTCTTTGAAACCATGACGATTGGCGAAAACATCTATATGGGCGACCTTGCCGCGACTGGCAAAAGCGGGACGCTTTTGTCGGCCTCGCGGCGCAAGAGCGTGGCGGCAGAGTGGATCAAATCGCTGAACGTCAAGGCCCTGAGCGACGAGGCCAAGGTTGTTGAACTTTCGGGCGGCAACCAGCAGAAAGTTGTCATTGCCAAGTCACTGGTGCAACGGCCCCGGGTGGTGATTTTCGACGAACCTACGCGCGGCGTGGATGTGGGGGCGATTCAGGAAATTCACGAATTGCTGAACGCGCTGGCCGATGATGGTCTGGCGGTGGTGGTGATCTCTTCCTACCTGCCGGAAATCCTGAACCTGTCCGACCGGATTCTGGTCGAACGTCAGGGCCGCATCGTCGAGGAATTCAGCCCCGAGCAGGCCACCGAGGCCAAAATCATGTATGCGGCCGTGCATTGATGGCCCAGCTTTCGGGCAAGCATGCCCTGATTACCGGGGCTGCGGGCGGCATTGGGGCCGCCACCGCGCATCTGTTTGTCGATGAGGGCGCCGACGTTACGCTGCTGGACCGCGATCAGGGCGCACTGGACAGGTTGGTCGCTGAATTTCCCGCCGGACGGGCAACCGCGATTTGCTGTGATGTTACTGATACCAGCCAGATGAAGGCAGCCTTTGACAGCGCGCCAAGGCTGGATGTGATTGTTCTTAACGCCGGGATCGCGGGCGAGGTTGCGCCGATAACCGAACAGGATGAAAGCAATTTCGATCAGGTCATGGCGGTGAATGTCAAAGGCACTTGGCTGGGTTTGAAATATGGCGTCGCCGCACTGGCTGACACCAAAGGCAGCATCATCGTCACCTCATCAGTCGCCGGTCTGCGCGGGATTGCCCGCTCAAGCGCCTATTCCGCCAGCAAACATGCGGTTCTGGGGCTGGTAAAATCCGTGGCTGCCGAAGTTGGCGGCACAGGCCTGCGCATCAACGCCGTGTGCCCTTCGCCGGTGGACACAAACATGATGCGATCGCTCGAAGAGGGCGCGGCACCGGGGGCCTCGGCCAAGGCAAAGGCGGCCTTTGAACGTATGATGTTGCTAAGGCGTTACGGCGCACCAGAGGAAATTGCCAACATGATGTTGTTCCTCGCCAGTGATGCGTCGTCCTATTGCACCGGCAGCGTGTTTACGGTCGATGGCGGATATACGGCGACCTGAGGCCACGATCCATCGGATGAATGCCCGCGCGCAATCAGACGCGACGTGCTTTAGTGAACCGATGCGTACATGATCTTTTCCTGAGTTGCATCATGAGGTGAAAACTCTTCAACGATGCGACCCTGCCGACAGACGAGTATCCGGTCGGAAAGGTTCATGATTTCAGGCAGGTAGGACGAGATGACCACAACGGCAATCCCCCTGTCGGCAAGGTCATTGATCAGCTGGTGGATTTCCGCGATGGCCCCGACATCGACGCCACGGGTTGGTTCGTCAAATATCACAATGCGTGGATTCTGGGCCAGCCCCTTGCCGATCACCACTTTTTGTTGGTTGCCACCAGAGAGTTCGACCACCTGAGCCTCGGCATTGATGGTCTTGATGTTCAGCTGCTCAATCCAGGTTGACGCCAGTTTTCGCACGTCACTTTTGCGCACCACCCAGTTGTCATTCTTTCCCGCCGCCAGAATGCCGCCAAACAGGTTCTCGCCAATCCCCATCGAGTCGAAAATGCCTTCGCCCTTGCGGTCTTCGGTAATATAGACGATGCCATCGGCAACCGCGTCAGTCGGGGTGACATACCGCACTTTGCGGTCTTCAAATTCAATCTCGCCACCGCGGGAAAAGTCGCGTTTATCAACGCCTGCGACAATTCTGAAGGTTTCGGTCCGGCCCGATCCGATCAGGCCGAAAACGCCGGTTATCTGCCCGGAAAAAATCGAAAATGAGGTGTTGCGCACCATACTGCCCTTGGAAACGTCATGTAGTGCGAGGACTTTCTTGCCGTATTTGCGCAGGGTTCGCACACTGTCGTCGCGATAAATCTCGTCACTCAGTTCGCGCCCGACCATGGCCGAGACGATGATGTCGCGGTCGAAATCCTTGGTGTCCCCCGTCATCACCAGTTCACCATCGCGCAGAATGGTAATCCGGTCTGATATCTCCAGCGCTTCTTCCAATGCGTGAGAAATGAATATGATCGAGACACCGCTTTGTTTCAACCGTTTCAGCAAGCCAAAGAAATAGTGCTTTTCCTCGGGCGTCAGGGACGCGGTTGGTTCGTCAAAAATAATCACCTCGGCGTTGTGATGCACGGCGCGGGCGATCTCGACCATTTGCATGCTTGCGGCACCCAGGCTTTCGACCATCGCCTTGGGATCAACGCCGAAATTCAGAGATTGCAGGAATTGCTGGGCCGAAATATTGATGCCACGCAACCGGTTGAGAAAATTCTCGGACCCAAGATAGAGATTTTGCGCCACAGACATGGACGGCACAAGGCTGGTTTCCTGAAACACCATTGCGATCCCGTCCTGTAACGCCTCATGCGGCGAAGAAAATCTGGTTTCCTTGCCACGATAAAGCATCCTGCCTTCGTTGGCCTCGACGACCCCTGCCATGATCTTGGTCAGGGTGGACTTGCCAGCGCCGTTTTCCCCCAGCAGCGCATGAATTTCCCCCTTGCGCAGGTCGAAATCGACGCCTCTGATCGCTGGAACCTTGCGATAAAATTTGGAAACCTTTTCCATCTTGATAACAGCGGTCATTGGACTGCCTCCTGATCCGACAGCGAGAGTGACAAGATCGCGTTGCCACCTTTGGAACCGGCAAGCAATCTGCCGCCGTGCTCGACCGCTGCGCATATCCCGTGCCGGGTGCCGTTGGCGCGGGAATGAAAACTGGTGGTTGGCGAAAGGTTTTCGTCCAGCCGCACAACCAGGCCGTAAGACCGGGTTGGCGACCAGGCTTTGTGAACCCCCATCAATTTCATGCCACCACATTGCAATGGTTCAAGAAAACTGTTGCCAGATGACAGCGAAGGCGCGATCCAGAACGCGCGGGGTACGTTTTCCATCATGTCAAAGCGGTAATGCTTTTCCCGCAAAACCATTTCGATCAGGCGATTGCGRGGGGCAAAAACCGACATCCAGATCCCGCCGTTCGCCGCCCGTGTCAACCGGGCCGGATAGCCCGGGATATGTTGCAGAACCGTTTTGGTTTTGYTGGTTTTGGCGTCGATCCGAACCAACCGGTGGCGCCAGCTTTCGCTGACAATTATGCTATCACCGCTGGCCAGCAAGCCATAGGGAAAGGCCAGATTGTCGACCACTTTGGTAAACTCAGCCACACCGGCCTCACGTTTCCAGACGGACCCGGATGAGTTCTTCTCCATCAGATCCACAACCCAGTCAGAGGGCGCACGGGTCGCGGACCCGTTTGCCAGCCATAGGGCACCATCCGGGGCAAAATCCAGAGCGGTGATGGAGTTCACACCAGCGGGCAACTGGACGGGTTGATCGTTGATCAACATCTCTCCGGTATCCAGAGCGATGACCAGATCCCCGTCAGGCGATATGGCAATGGCGCTGATGGCTGCGGGAAATGTTTTCAGCTCCTGCGCGGTTCCTTCGTCATCAAACCCGTACAGAACGGCGTCACTGCTGGCGATTACCTGCCCCTTCCATACGGCAAGGTTATCYGCYGCGGGCAGATCGGCAAAAACCGGGGCCTGATCCAGATCGGTGTTCGCCCGAAAGGCACCGTCCAAAGGCGGGATCGTGATGGTCTGACCGCGAAACAGATCAAGGATTGGATCAAAGATCATGTCTTWGMYMSCYAAYARGYNGKCYWTYSCTKTNNNGTTTTYRWCRRCCCCTTCAATATCGTAACGGCCAATGCGGTTGTTCAGGATGCCACCGACAAACAACTGTCCCTTGTGTTCACGCATGGAGGTAACCGAAGGGTGGGAATGGCCGCCAAGATCACCCAGCGTCGCGACGATGTTCAGATCACCGTCAAATTTGACCACCCCGCCGGTGTTCACGTTGGGAAACAACCATTCATCCTGTGGCAAGCGGCGCGTCATGCGTTTGCGCATCGCCGGATGGCGCAGCGACAGATCAAACGTCGGGGTGCGCATCCCCAGCCATGCCATCCAGTACCCGCCGTCGGACGAACGGTTAATGTTGTCAGGATAGCCCGGCATATTGCGAAACACGCATTCGGCTGTTCCCGCCTTTGGGCCTTCCAGCCAATAGCGGTGAATCGAGCAGGCCCAGGTCTCGCAGAAGAACAGGGATTTGTTGTCATGCGCCATGGCGACGCCGTTGGTGTAACGATAGCCGTCCAGCAGCGTTTTGGTAACGCCGGTTTTGGGGTCGTAGGACAACAGCCGCCCGGTGCCGCGGTTCTCGATGGAATCCAACGTCCAGTCATAGGCATTGTAGCGTTTGGTTGAATCGGTGAAATAGATCATCCCGTCAGGCGCGATATCCAGATCATTGGGGTCACGCAATTCCGCGTCATCGACGATCGAGGTCAGCGAACGTTTTGTCTCGGCCGTCAGTTTGGTCACCTTGCGATCCGGAGAGATCGAATAAACCCCCATCGCCCCAACGCAGGTGATCAGGTTCTGGTCACGATCAAAGGCCAGACCAAGAGGAAAGCCGCCAACATGGGCAAACACTTCGGATTTCTTGTAGTCCGGCGCAAAGAAGCGCACCACTTCGCCGTGCCTTGTGCCGCAGTACAGATTGTCGTCGCGGTCCAGAATGACGTCCTCTGGCCCCTCGACTTCGCCCAACCCGATCGGCTCGGCGGCTGACAGCTTGCTGTTAAGTTCGAATTCGGTGCCTGATCCGGCTTCGGCTGAAGGGGCATCCGCCATCCTCAGGTAAACCGGTGCCACATACATTTCGTTCAGAACCCTGTGGCGGTTGCGGTTCCAGATCATGTCAATGGTCACGGCAATCGCCAGCAACAAGCCCAGCACCAACTGCGTTGTCCCGGTGCCAAAGCCCAGACGGATCAGACCATTGGTCATGACCAGCACAATGATCGCCCCCATGATCCCCTTGGCAACCGATCCCCGGCCCCCGCCAAGGCTGATGCCGCCAACCACCGCAGCGGTCAGGGCCAGAATTTCCAACCCGTGCCCGGTACCAATACCAGTGCCGCTTAGGCGGGTTGCAAACAGGAACCCGGCCAGCGCCGAACAAAAGCCGGAAAAGACATAGGTGAAAAACACAACCCGGCGCACCTTGATGCCGGCATTGTGGGCCGACCTGCGCGAGCCGCCAACAGCCAGAATATGCCAGCCCGGTCGCGATCTGGTCAGGGCGATATGCGTGATCAATGCAACGAAAAGGGCGGTCAGAACCGGGACTGAAAAGCCCATAATGGTACTGTCACCGATGAAATCCCAGGTATCGGAATAGACAAAGGACATTTGCGCGCGAGAGCCGAAATTAACAATTAGAATCTCAAAGATGGCGCGCCCGATGATCAGGACAACCAGCGTGGTCAGAAAGGCGCGCAGTCGGACATAGCCGATCAGAAAGCCGTTGATGGCACCAACTGTAACCCCGGTTGCAACCGCCGCCAGAAACGCCACCCAGACGGGCATTTCAAAAATAAAGAACGTGGCAATCGCCGTAAAGGCAGACAAGGCAAATGTCGCGCCCACCGCCAGATCAATGCCACCGCCAAGCATGACCACCGTCATACCGATGACCACAAGCGTAAACTCGCCAAGCTGGCGGGTGGATTCCTGCAAATAGCTGAGACCAAAGAAGCCCGGGATCGCAGAACCAAAGGTCGCCACGGTTGCGATCAGCGCAACAAAGGGAATGGCGTTGTCAGTCCAGCGCTTTTCCAGAATTTCGCCGATGATGTGGTCAGGCACAAGATTATAGCGCCAGGCCTGAAGTCGTTCACGCAAAGTCATTCATAGAATCCCATGCAGACTGGTTGAGGAATAGTGGGGGGGGGGCGCAAGAGAACAGCGCCCCCCCCGGTAAACAGGATTGTGGTCCCGTTAGTTTGCAGATGCGAACTCTTTCAGACTCCAGCAACTTGCACTGGTAATATTCTCCGAATTGATGGTTTCGGTCTCTGTATAGATATAGGCCGACGTTTCACCCGGCTTGATATCGTTCTGGAACAGGTACTTCATCATTGCCAGCATGTCGTAGGACTCGCGCCGGACACTTGTCGAAACAACAGCGCCATAGCCGCCCGAATTGATCATGTCACAATCGGCGGTCTGTTCACCGCCGCCATTGGCGATCAGGTGGACCTTGTCTGACATACCCAGTTCACGAATTGCCGCTGCTGCGCCAATCGCGTCGCCATCCCAAAAGTCAATGATGGCGCAGATGTCCGGATTCTGTTGCAACATCGTGGTGGTCACGTTGCGCGATGTCGTTGCATCCCAGTTGGAATCGGGTTTGGCAACAATTTCGAAACCGGGGTGTTTGGCTATTTCCTCGACGATACCAGCATATTGGAAAAGGCTGGTTGCGTTGGTTTGGTCACCTTGTACCAGACCGATTTGTTTTGAGGAATCCTCGCCACAAGCACGCACCGCCTCGCGCGCCTCGATACGACCCATGTCAGTCCAGTCACCGCCAAAAAAGGCATCGGCCTTGAAATTGGCAGGGTTGTCGATCAGGAACACATAGATGCCGGCCTTTTGTGCGCGGCGCATCAATTTGCTGTAAGAGTTCAAATCCGGCGGCATGACGATCAATACGTCAGGCTTTGGATCCGCAGCAATGGCCTCGGTAATCGCCTGTGCGCCGGCTTCGACGCTCCAGTTGGGATCACGGGTTTCAAACGTGCCGCCAAAGTTCGGGATTTCCTGCGACAGATAACCGGCCCAGCCCTGTGCCAGATCGAAGCCCATGGCCATCGGGATCATCACAATGCGCTTGCCCTCCATGGCGTTCGCATAGGCTGCCGGTCCCGGGTCTTGCGCCGCAGCACCCGATGCCGTCAGGCACGTAGCCGCAAGGGCAACTGCCCCCATTGTTGAAGTGAGTATCTTCATTTTCTTTCCTCCTTGTTGGTTTCGGTTTATTTGCTGAATGATCACCGGCCAAAACCCTACCCCGGCAATCGTTTTCCTTGTCGTTCCCGCAGGCGATTTTCGCCTCGAACATCAGCCCGGTTCAGATATCCCCCTGCTGTGCGGTTTGTTCGTCGCGTGGATTAAGAACCCCGTCCAGAATGATGGCGACCAACAATATCGCCGATTTGATGAGGTTCTGAAACAACAGCGATACGTCGGCAATCGTCAGCGCATTCAGCAGGATCCCGATCAGAGCGGCCCCGACCAACACATTGCGCACACCACCTTTGCCACCGGACAGGCCAATGCCGCCAATGACGACGACCAGAATAATATCATAAAGAAGGCTGGAATTGATCACCCGCGTCTGGATCGACAACAAACTGGCTGCGGTCAACAGCCCTGCAATGAACGAAAACAAGGCCGCCAGCGTATAGCGCAAAAGGATCATCGGGCGCACGGGCATGCCGGTTATTCTGGCCGTTACCGGATTGTCCCCGGCAAAATAGGCGTACCGACCCCATTTTGTGAACCGCAGGAATAGAAATACCAACAGAGAAAGGACAATAAAAACAAGCACATCGGCAGGAAGCCCCGCCAAGCGGAATTTCCCCACCGCCTCTAGCCAATGGCCGTTTGGGACGGCGATGGCGTCCGATGGGATCAGCTGAGAGCGCACGAACCCAAAGACAAAAAGCCCCGTGGCAAGGGTCACAAAGATTGGCGGCACCCTGACATAGGCGACCAGAAAACCGTTCACCAGCCCAATGAAAACCACGGCCAAAAGAACCAGTGATAATGCGAACAGTTCGCTGCGACCGGAATTGAGCATTTGCAGATACCACGCCACCGACATTGCCATGACGGCAACCATCGACAAATCTATCCCGCGGCCAATGACCACGATCGCCATACCAAGGGCAAAAATGCCCAGAACCGATATGGACCGCACGATCGTAACGGCGTTGGTGACATTCAGGAAACCCGACAGCGAAACCGATGCAAGAACAGCGATAAGAGCTGCCGCAATGATTACGATCCGTTCCTGACTAAATAAGCTGGTGTTCATTTTCCCTATTCCTGGTCTGGTCATTCTTCAGGGATCGCGCAAACACCGTGGAAACCATAGCCAACGCGCCCCTGAAACTGTGCTGAAATTCTATAAACTGATCTTCCCTTTGCTCTGCCCCTCCCGGGCGATTCTTCTGGCGTTTGGCGTCACGCTTTTGCCCATTTCCAATAAAGGTCTCGCGCCAGCGTTGTTACCGGGCCAATCTCGTATTCGCGGTCTTCGACTTTCACAATCGGGGTGATTTTAGTGATATTTCCGCTAAGGAACACTTCGTCAGCCTGAAGAAAATCGTCAAAGCTTAAGGTAACTTCCTCGACGCTTCGTCCCGCCTCTCGCAGCAGCTTGATCACGCGTTGCCGGGTGATCCCGTCCAGAAAGGTGCCATTGGGAACGGGGGTTCTGATCACCCCGTCCTTGGCCAGAAAGATATTCGCGGTTGCGGTCTCTGCAATGTTGCCCAAAGCATCGGCAACAATCGCATTGTTATAGCCCCGCGCCTGCGCTTCGCGCATCATTCGTCCGTTGTTGGGATACAGGCACGCGGCTTTGGCATCGACCGGGGCCATGGACACCATCGGGCGTACAAACCGGGTGCGGCACAATGTTTGGCTGGCGGTGGCCGGGGCCATTGGCAGTTGCTCAAGACACAGGCAGAACTCGGTTGACTCCGGGTCCGGGATAACAACCCCCTTGCCGCCTTCTTTGGTCCAATACATCGGGCGGATGTAAACCGCCGCATCGGGCGCAAATTTTTCCAGCCCCTCGGTCGTCAAAGCAATCAGTTCGTCAACGCTGAGTGTTGGGTTGTATCCCATGACACGCGCGGAATTATTCACCCGTGCGCAATGGCGATCCAGATCCGGCACCACACCTTCGAACGACCGCGCGCCGTCAAAAACCAGTGAGCCCAGCCAGGTCCCATGATCAGCTGCATTCATTACCGGCAGATTGCCCTGATGCCAGGCACCGTTGAAATAGGTCCATATGATTTCGCCGACGGCCATAGATATCGTCCTTCAGAGTTTAGGGAACAAGAATTGTTGACCCTGTTGTTTTTCGGGTTTCCAGCGCGCGGTGCGCCCGGGCCGCATCGGCCAATGGGAATCGCTGGTTGACGTTTATTTTCAGGGCACCTTTTTCGATCATCCCAAAAAGTGCTTTTGAAGCGGTCTGCAAGTAGGCGGAATCGGCCGTGAAGTGAAACAACACGGGGCGTGTCACAGAAAAAGACCCCGCCGCCAAATCTGAAAGCTTAAAGTCAAGTGCCGGACCAGAGGATTGGCCGAAATTCACCAGAGTACCGAATGTTTTCAGACATTTCAGCGATCCGGCGATGGTGTCCTTGCCGACCGAGTCATAAACCGCGTCCACGCCTTTGCCCCCGGTGATTTCCTGCACCTGCGCGACAAAATCCTCGTTTTTGTAGTCGATCACATGCGCATAACCGTTCTGCCGGGCCAGCGCGCATTTTTCAGGCCCCCCCGCCGTACCGATGGCTGTTACGCCTTTGTCGGCCAGCCATTGTCCGGCGATCAGACCGACACCGCCGGCGGCGGCGTGGAACAGCACAGTCTGGCCTGCCTCGACCCTGAACGAGCGGTGCAGCAGATAATGCGCGGTCAGCCCCTTCAACATAGAGGCCGCGGCCGTTTCATCCGTGACCGCATCCGGAAGGGCCACCAGATGACGGGTCTCGACTATCCGGTCGGCCGCGTAGGCACCGTTGGGAATGGTATAGGCCACACGGTCGCCGATGCTGAAATCGCTGACGCCGTCGCCGACGGCCTCAATGATCCCTGCCGCCTCGCTGCCAAGCACCAGATTTTTATCAACCGGCCAAGGATAAAGACCGCTGCGGAAATAGATATCGATGAAGTTGACGCCAATTGCTGTGTGACGCACCAGAACTTCGTCTTTTGCCGGGGTCCCTGCCTCTACATCAATCGCGCGCAGAACGTCCGCGCCACCCGGATGCTCAGCTACGATTTTCATGGACATGGCGTGTTCTCCTCAGTCCTGTGACACCAGGAATTCCGGATCAACCGGGACCTGCATTGCGTTTGAAAGATGGTTGGTCTTGGCCGCCAAAGACACGATTTTCAACACCTCGGCGTGCTGGGATGCGGTCATTCCCTTGGCGCGGGCTGCGGCGGAATGTGAATGCACACAGTATTCGCAATTATTGATGATCGACACGGCCAGATAGATGATTTCCTTGGTCAGCGGGTCCAGATCGGATGGGGTGGCCATCACCGCCTTGACCTCTTGCCAGGTACGCTCCAGCAGGTCTTCGTCGAATGCGAGATAATGCCAGATGTTGTTGATGAAATCCGACTTTCTTGTCGCGCGGATATCGTCAAACACCGCCTTGATACGCGGATTGCTCTCTGGGTCTGCGGGGGGGGATATTGTCGCCATCTGATTCTCCTGTTCTTCGTTACCTAACCACATCGAAACATGGAGGAAAAGCTGTGCGTGATCCTAATGAATTATCTCTGGATCCGCCTTTGGTGTTCAAAGCCTGCCATACCGGTGCAAAGACACGGGATGGCCCGTCTGTTCCTATCTTGTGTCCGGAATTCCGCGCCCCCCCGTTACAATTTTGCGGGTCTGTCATGTTCAGTAAATTTCCTCATAAGCCGCGCAACGTTCGGCAATGTCCTTGTCTTTCAGCCAGTCAAGTTCGCCGCGCTTATGGGCGGTGTAAACGGCGGCAAAGTCGCCCGGAAACCAGCCGCAGACGGTTTCGTTGATTTCAAACCGTTGCAGGGCCTCCTCCAGAGATTGCGGCAGGCGGACATATCCACGTTGTTCCAGGTCATCGCCTGAGAGAACAGAAAGGTCTTCTTGCGAGACCGCCGGCGCGGGCAAACCTTCTTCTATCCCTTGCGCGCCCGCATGCACGATTGCGGCCAGCGCCAGATAGGGGGATGCCGCCGCGTCCGCAGCGCGGTATTCAAAGTTATACTGGCGCGCGATGTTTGACGGTGCAATGGCGCTAACCGGGCAAATGCGTACAGCGGCTTCGCGATCGCGAAACCCCAGATTGTTGAATGCCGCCGACCAGCGATGCGGCGTGAGGCGCAGATAGGAAATATCCGACGGCGCCGTCAGGGCGACAATGGCGTCAAGATATTTCAGCACACCGGCGATGAACGAGGCCGTGACAGCGGACATGCCGGCCACGCCGTTTTCGTCATAAGTGGCCGGTTCGCCGCTTTCATCGAGAAAGCTCATGTGAATATGCACCCCGTTGCCCACCCCTTTGGGGTCGCGGATCGGGGTAAAAGTGACCTCTTCACCCAGTCGCTTGGCGGTCATGCGGGTGATCTCGCGCAGGATGACGGCGCTGTCAGCCGCACGCAGGCCCTGATCGGGGCCATTGGTGACCTCGTATTGATTGGCCCCGTATTCCTTCATGAAGGTGTCGGGTGCCAACCCGCCCTGTTCAAGTGCCGCCATCAAGGTCTCGCCAAACGCACGACGATCTGTAAAACCGCTCAGCGTATAGGCCTCACCGGGCTGATCGCCGCCAGTTTTGAACTGAAACTCATGCTCAAAGGCCGAGACAAGGCTGACGCCGCCAGCCGCCTTTAGTCGTTCAAGAGCGCGTTTCAGAATGGACCGGGTGCAAAGACCCCAAGGTTTGCCGTCAAGCTCGGTGATATCGCTTAGCAGGAAATGCTCGACCGGGGTGCCGTCGCCAAAATCCAGCGCGACTCCGGTTGTACTGTCCGGAATCAGCAACAAATCCCCAAGCGCGCCAAAGGGGCTTTCGGCAATGGCATCAAAACAGGTGATCATGACATTGGTCGGGGTCCAGCCGACACCTTTCACCAATCGCTTTTCCAGATCAGAGGCGGGAAATGCCTTGCCCCGCACCTTGCCGGCAATGTCTGAGATTGCTGCGAACACAAGCGGAGTCTTAATCATCGCCATCATCTTCAAAATTCAGCCGTACCGAATCCCAGTCTTTGATCCGTGTTTTTGTCTGATCCCAGTTTTCCTCGGCAATCCGGGTGACCAGCGCCTCGATCAGG
The DNA here is from genome assembly GCA_002400675.1 of Paracoccaceae bacterium. GTDB lineage: Bacteria > Pseudomonadota > Alphaproteobacteria > Rhodobacterales > Rhodobacteraceae > NVQY01. Next base: position 29,547 of record NVQY01000002.1, read on the forward strand.
GCCAGGGCCCCGGTATAACTGTCCCACAAGGTGCCGCTGTCGATTGGCACCGCCAGAACCTCGTTCGCCTGTTCGGAAATCGGCGAAAGCCATTTGTCCGTCATCAGAACCACTTGCACATTGCGGGCCTCAACGGCCTTTTTAGCAAGCGTCAGCAGGCTGTCCTGATAGCGACGGAAATCGACGATGAACAGCACATCACGCGCCCGCATCCGTAACAGATATTCCGGCCATACCTCGGGGTCTGACGGCACATGAAACACCTTGGCGCGAATTTGGCGCAGGTGGCGTGACAGGTGCAGGGCCAATGCGTCGCTCATCCGGCCACCGATGACATAAATGCTGCGCCGCTTGTCAGACAGCAGGTCGCAGACGTATTCGAACTGCGACTCGGAAACGGCTTTGGTCGCGTCCGCAACCACCTTGCCCGCACGATCCAGAAAACTTTCAAGAAACGGGCCGTGGATCGGAGCGCCGACCTTTTGCAGATCAACCGGTGATCTTTGCCCCTGTTTCAATTCACTGATCAGTTGTTGCTGAAACTCCTGAAAGCCCTGAAAGCCCAGTTTGGCAACAAAACGCGATATGGTGGGAGGCGACGTTTTTGTGGTCTTGGCCAGCGATTGGATCGGGTCAAGACCGGCAAAAGGATAATCCAGCAAAAGCGCCGTGCACAGCTTGCGCTCGGTTGAGGTCAGGTCATCCGACATTTGCTCTATGCGTTCGCGAACCTGCATTGCCTCTCCTTCGCTGAACAGAAGCATTTTGGAAAAATTATGTCAAATTAAAAGGGTTTATTGACATTGAAAACTTTCGATCAATAACATGCAACGGTTATCGCCGTTTTGGGCGCAGGCCGATCTGATCCCGGCGGCGTCTCTTGAGCCTGTGAAAGGGTGCATGTGACTAGTGACAGCAAGGTCCAAAATCTGCTCACTAAAAACGACCCGCCACCGGTTGAGGTTTTGAACGCGCACAGTGATCATCCGCTGGTACTGATCTGTGAACATGCCGGGCAGGCGATCCCCGAAAGGCTTGGCGGGCTGGGCATCAGCCGCGCCGATCTGAACACCCATATCGGCTGGGATATCGGGGCCAGGGCCGTCACGCAGGCAATGGCGCACGCCCTGGGCGCGCCTGCCGTCTTCCAGAGGTACAGCCGTCTGGTGATTGACTGCAACCGCCCGCCCGACGCCAGCGACGCGATGCCCATGGTAAGCGACGGCGTGGATATTCCCGGCAACCGGGGGCTGGGGCAGAAAGGGCGCGATGCACGCAGGCAAGAGATATTCGATCCGTTTCACCACGCCGTTGCAACCTGTTTCGCACAGCATCCGCGCCGCATGGTGCTGTCGATCCATTCGTTCACCCCGACGATGGACGGCATCAACAGACCGTGGGATATCGGTTTTCTGTTTCGCAAGGATACCGAAACCTCGCGGCATCTGGAACGGTTTGTGCGCGAGGCACGCCCGCACCTGACCATTGGCATGAACCAGCCCTACCAGATCGACGACCGCTCGGATTGGTTTGTGCCCCGCCACGGCGAGGCGCGCGGGCTTCCTCACAGCCTGATCGAGATCCGCAATGACCTGATCCAAAAACCTGAGGGTCACACAGAATGGGCCAATACCCTTGTTGAGGCCGCAACCCGTTATCTTGAGGACATCTGACATGACCCTGACGCGAAACCTGCCCTTAATCCCTGCGCAATCTGCATTGCTGTTCATCGATGTGCAAAATTTCTCTGCGGATCGGCAGGGGGCAGAGTTCGCCGGCCTGACGGACGCGCAGTTCGAGGACAAACATGGCTGGTTGTTCAGACAACTGGAAACCGTGATCCCCAACATGCAACGCCTGCAAACGGCCTGTCGCGAGGCCGCGGTTGAGGTCATGTACACCACGATCGAGAGCCTGACACTGGACGGGCGCGACCGCAGTCTTGATTACAAAATCACCGGCTTCAACGTCGCCAAAGGATCGTGGGATGGCAAGGTGATTGACCGTATTGCCCCTGATGGCGACGAAATTGTGCTGCCAAAATCCTCGTCATCGGTGTTTGTCTCGACCCATATCGACTATGTGTTGCGTAATCTCGGGGTCAAACAACTGGTCATCAGTGGCCTTTTGAGCGACCAATGCGTCGAAAGCGCCATCCGCGACGCCTGTGATCTGGGCTATCTGGTAACGCAGGTAACCGATGCCTGCGCCACCGAAACTCAGGCCCGACACGACAATTCTCTGGCAACGATCAAAGGCTATTGCCGGCAGGTCACAACAGATCAGCTGATTGCAGAGTTGGCCGGATGAACAATGTCTGATGCGGTATCGCCATGTCAGAGGTACGCGCGTTGCGGGTCATCTCAGGTTTCCTTGACCGGGACCGTATAGTTTAGGACACGCCGTCCGCCATCGGGATAGATGGTTTCGCCGGTGATATAGGACGCATCATCGCTGGCGAGGAACGAAACCACCGAAGCGACCTCGGACGGTTCACCATATCGGCCAAGCGGGGTGCGGGACAGGACGGCGTGGTGGCCCGCGTCGGAAATGAACGCGCCTTTGACCATCTCGGTCATCACCGTCCCCGGCCCGACCCCGACGACGCGGATACCATGGGGCGCAAAGGCCACCGCCGCCGTGCTGGTCACCTGATTCATGCCGCCTTTTGAAATCGCGTAGGTCGCCACACTGGGGTTGGCCAGCCCGGAATTGATCGACGACATGTTGACGATGACACCGCCCCTGCCCTGCGCGATCATCTGGCGCGCTGCCGCCTGAGTTCCGAAAAACGCGCCCTTCAGATTTACGTTCAGCACGCGGTCATAATCTTGTTCGGTCACATCAAGMMARTMMRTGWYCMKCRSGATGCCCGCGTTGTTGACCATGATGTCCACCGCGCCAAACCTGTCCACGGCGGCCGCGATCAAGGCGTCAATATCGCCGGTCTTGGTCACATCCGCCCGCACCGCGAGAACGCGATCAGCTTCGCCGATCTCGGCCGCGGTTTCTGTCAGACGTGGCATGTTCACGTCAGAGATMACCACATTGGCRCCATCKGCCAAAAGCCGTTCGGCACAGGCSCGCCCGATCCCCTGSGCGGCACCCGTTATRACGGCKGTTYTGCCTTYGAATTTCATTGCAATCTCCTTAATATACGACGGTTTCAACCATCGGTTTGTTTGCGTGAATGCGATCCCAGCCCAAGGGCGCAAGATCAAGTGTTTGGTAGCCGCCTGTGACGATCAGTTCGGCCACGCCGCGCCCCACCGCTGGGGCGTGCATGACGCCATGCCCGGAGAATCCGGTGGCAAAAATCAGATTGCTCACCTCATGATGCGGGCCGACAATGCCGTTATTGTCGAGTGTGTTGACCTCATAGTGACCCGCCCATGCATTGATCAGCCGCAAATGCTCCATCGCCGGAATGCGTTTGGCCAAAGCAGGCCAGAACGCGGTTTCCATCAGGTGGTGATGCGGTTCAAAATCGCCCTCCGCGTCCATATCTTCGTTCGCCGCCGGGTAAATGCCACCGATGAACCCGTCGCCTTCGGGGCGCATCCAGAAACCGGATGTGTCAAAAAGCATCGGCAACCCTTTGCCCTCGACCGGCGCTTTGAAATTGAAAACCGTCCGTTTCCGGGGAACCACCGGCAGGTCAATCCCGATGGCATGTGCCAGCTTGCCCGACCAGGCCCCGGCGGCAAGAATGCAATGATCACAGCTAAGGGTTTCGCCACTGGCCAGAGTGACCGCGTTGATGCGATCTGACGAGCGGCCAAAGCCGGCCACCTCGGCCTCAAGGTATTGCACGCCCTTTGCCTGCGCAGAACGCCGCGCCGCGCGCATCAGGGAATAGGCATCGAACCACCCTTCCCCCGATTGACCAAAGCCCGCAATACCGATCCCGTCGGTGTTGATGATTGCAAAGCGTTGGCGAACCTCGTCCGGTGACAGGGCAACCACATCCGCGCCTTCGGCCCGTTGCATGTCGATCAAGGCCCGGCGTTGATCGGCCTGTTCTTCAGACCYAAGGATCAGATACCCGTTTTCGACATATCCGATTTCGGTTTCCTGACCAAAATGCTGTTTCACGGCCCGCAGAAAATCAACGCCATAAAGGCTCATGTGGATGTTCAGTGGCGTGGCGAATTGCAGGCGGATGCTGGCGGCGGACAACGTGGTAGAGCAGAACTGATAGCTGGCGTCCTTTTCGACCACAGTAATCTTGCCGGTAAAGCCCTGATCGCGCAAAGACCATGCACAGAACGACCCCATGATCGCCCCGCCGACAATGACGATGTGTTGCGCGTTCATCGGCTAACGGATGATAAAGGGATTGGCAGTTTCGCCCAGCGCGTCAATCCAGACGGTCTTGGTCTGCAAAAAGGCGTTGATCGATTCCTGCCCGCTTTCGCGGCCGATACCTGAGCGTTTATAGCCACCAAACGGGGCCATAAAGCTGACGGCGCGGTAGGTGTTGACCCAGATCGTTCCGGCCTCAAGTGCGTCTGCGGCGCGGTAAGTACGGCCGATATTCTGGGTCCAGACACCGGCGGCAAGCCCGTATTGGCTGTCGTTGGCAATGGCAAATGCCTCGTCTTCGTCGTCAAAGGGAATGACCGACAGGATGGGACCAAACACCTCTTCCTGTGCAATCCGCATCTTATTATCGACGCCGGTAAAGATCGTCGGCTCGACAAACCAGCCATCCCCCAACCCGTCAGGTATGCCTCCGCCCAGAACCGCGTTGGCCCCTTCTGCGCGGGCAATGTCCATATACCCAAGAACATTCTTGCGATGGGCAAGCGTCGTCACCGGCCCCACTTGGGTCTCATTCAGCGCTGGGTTGCCAATTTTTGCCGTTCTGGCAAGTGCGACCACGCCCTCAACCACCCGGTCGTGAACGCGGCGTTGCACCAACAGGCGCGACCCGGCGATGCAGGTCTGGCCCGAGGCGGCAAAGATGCCGGAAATCGCGCCTTTGACCGCATTGTCTATGTCGGCGTCGTCAAACACAATGTTGGCGGATTTCCCGCCCAGTTCCAGCGTGACGGTTTTAAGCTGCGCGGCGGCAGCGGCGTAAACCGCCAGCCCCCCGGCTTCGCCGCCGGTAAAGGCGATCTTGGCGACATCCGGGTGCGACACCAACGGCGCCCCCACATCCATCGGCATACCTGTGACCGTGTTGACAACACCGGGCGGGAACCCCGCCTGTTCAAACAGTTTGACGAATTCCAGTGTCGAGGCCGACGCATGTTCCGAAGGCTTGATAACGCAGGTATTACCCGCCGCAAGGATCGGTGCCAGTTTCCACGCCAAAAGCAAAAGCGGTGAATTCCACGGCACGATCGCCGCGACCACGCCCAATGGCTCGCGTTTGGTGTAGGCGAACATATTGGCCTTKTCGATTGGCAGCACCCGGCCTTCGATCTTGTCGCAAAGCCCGCCAAAATAGCGATACCATTCCTGAAGATACCCCGCCTGAGCCGCCATTTCCAATATCAGCTTGCCATTATCGCGGGTCTCGATCGCGGCCAGGTTTTGCGTGTTCTGCGCAATCAGATCGGCCAGCCGGACCATCAGTTTGCCGCGCGCAGTTGGCGTCATTGTGCGCCATTCGCTGTGCCTGAAGGCTGATTTTGCCGCTGCGACCGCCGCATCCACCTCGGCTTGCCCGTCTTTAGGGATCAGCGCCCAGGGTTTTCCGGTATAGGGATCGGCGCTTTCAAAGCTTTCTTTTGCGGCGACGGCCTGACCGCCAACAATGTTGTGAAACTGGATCATGTGCGTTCCTAACAGGGCTGAAAGCCAAGATGCGCCCGCATGCGCGTCTTGATAAAGGTCGCGTCCCGAGGGGGCAGCGAACGAGGCAGGTTTCTGGCTTCGATCTTTAGCAGATACAGCCGGGGACCATTCGCGGGTTTGCTCAAGTCCATGCACAGCGTATCCACGCCGTCCAAAGTGGTGATCGTTCTGGCGTCGTCAAACCCTGCGGCACCGGCCACAGCAGCAAGGTCGATGCCACGCCCCGTATGGCTTTCCTGCATGCCGGTTTCGCCGTAATGCTGATTGTCCAGCACGATAATGTCGAGATTGCTTGGCCCGGCGACCGAAATTGTTGCCAAGGCCCCGAATGCCATCAACATTTCACCATCGCCAGTGATGACCATGACCCGTCTGTCAGGTTGCGCCTGCGCCAGACCCAACCCGGTCAGGGCAGCGCCGCCCATTGCCCCCCAGAGATAGTAGTTATCGTCGCTGTCGCCATGCGCATGCACATCATATGTCGGAGACCCCAGCCCGGTCACAACAAGCGCACCGTTTCTGGCCTCCAACAGCCTGGCAACTGCGGCCCTGCGGTCGATCGTTCCGGCCATATCGGTCACCATTTTTTCTTGCCCAAAAGGCGCTGCGCAATCAGCACAGCGATTTGTCCGTCGGCGTCATAGGCCATTGTCGCGGCCTGCTCGGTCATCTCGACGACATCGCGGCCCGTTTCCGCCCGCAGCACCGTCACCCCGATTGCCTCAAGGCAGGTTTGCGTGGCCCGGCCCATCGGCACTTGCCATGGGTTGAACTCGTTCCATTCGCCGCGCATCGTCACAAGCATCAACAGCGGCGTGCGCGACTGAACCGGAAGCGACAGCATGTTGATGCAATTGCCCACGCCAGATGATTGCATCAGAACCACAGACCGCATTCCCCCCAGCCACGCGCCCGTGGCAATCGCAATGCCCTCTTCCTCGGTTGTCAGCACGTTTGTGGTGACATCCGGGTCATCATCAAGAAGGTTGATCAGGGTGGTGTGGCCCGCATCCGGCACATACGACATGTGGCGCACATCTGCGGCTTTCAGGGTGTCATACAGCGCAGCCGGCCACTCAAGGCTCAGGTCGCGGGCAGCAGGCTGGTTCAACGGTGCATTCCCCATTAATGGTTTCTTAAGTTTTCTACCGCGTGCGCGCCCGATACACCTCCACTCTTTTGTTTGAACAGCTATGCCGATACTGTATAGCTATGGAGCTTTCTCAACTACGAACCATCATCCATGTGGCAGAGCTTGGCAGCCTGTCCAAGGCCGCTGATCGTCTGCATACCGCCCAACCCGCGCTTAGCCGGCAGGTGCGCATGCTGGAACAAGAACTGGGCGTGCGGTTATTTGAACGCCACGGCCGGGGCATGGTCATCAGCGAAGCGGGACAGGAGGTTCTGCGCCACGCCTATCGCATCACCGCAGAGATTCAGGAAATCAAGGCGACGCTTTTGGACAGCGAGGCCTCGTTGCGGGGGCATGTGTCGATCGGCATGCCGCCAACCGTGTCCGATATCCTTGCGGTGCCCTTGGTAGCGGCCATTCAAAAGCGCCACCCGGACGCGACGATACGGATCGTCAGCGCCTATTCGAGCTATGTTCTGGACTGGCTGCACAAAGGCGAAATCGACGTGGCCATATTGTTCGAAAGCAAAACCGCCAGATCGGTCAAGTCCGAGCCTTTATTGGAAGAAAACCTGTTCCTGATCGGTCCCGCAGGCAGTGCTTTGCGCCCCGACCACCCGGAAGAATTTTCATCCCTGCAAGCCAGAAAGCTGCTGTTGCCAAGCCCCGGCCACAGCCTGCGGTTGCTGTTGGAAGAATGCGCCAAGGGACGCGGCATTAGCCTGAGCGTCATGGTGGAAACCGACAGTTATTCAACCCTGAAGAATCTGGTCCGCGCCGGGCACGGGATGACCGTTCTGCCGCTTGCGCCCATTCACGAAGAAATTTCCGCCGGGGGGCTTTCTTACGCGCCGCTTGCCCACCCGGTTCCCAAGCGACGGCTGATGATGTCGCTGCCATCCGACCGGCCACCGACGCGTCTGGCGCGGTTTGCCTATGAAGCGTTGCAGCAATCGACCAAGGAACTTGTCAACAGCGGTATCTGGCCCGGCGTGCTGGTTTCTTAAGGTATAAAATTATGGCATATCTGATCTGTATTTCTTGTCGTTGCGACATGTCGGGTTTGCGCGTAGCTTTTGATCAGATGGCTTGCGGAATCCCTAAATATGCCGAATTGTACAAAAATCTGCGGCGAAAAGTACAAAACGGTCACCAGTTTTCGCGCCGGATTTGGCACTGGATTTCGCGCCGGACTTGGCACCGGGGCCGGACCATGCCCGGTAATGGAGTGACCCAATGCCGGATTTCCTGAAAAAACTGCATCATATCTGCATCGTCGTAAATGATATCGACAAGTCACAAGCCTATTACGAATCCATTGGCGTCGGCCCATGGGAGGCTTATCCACCTTTGGTGGAATACGAAGATCTGGAGGTCCCCAGCGTTTCCGGCTTCATGTCGATGCAGTACCGCATCTGCAATCTGCCAAACGTGCAGGTGCAGTTGTGCCAGCCAAATGACGACCCGTCACCACAGCGCATTCACCTGAACACCAAGGGCGAAGGCGTGTTCCATCTGGGCTTTGAAGTCCCGGATGCGGATGCCGCCGAAGGTGACGCCACGGACAGGGGTCTGGACATTCTGATGCGTGGCCGCCGCCCCAACGGGACCGGGTTCACATACTACGATACCGCAGACAAAGGCGCGGTCACACTGTTGACCCGCGCGACGGATAAACCGGGGAAATGACGCCCCGAATGCCCCGCCTTTCACCACCGGCACACCCTAAATAGATCACGGGAGAAATCACCATGCGCGCAGCCCTTTTTCACGAGTTTCAAGGCCCCATAACGGTTGAAACCGTGCCCGACCCGACGCCGCCCAAAGATGGGGTTGTTCTAAAGGTTCTGGCCAACGGAGTTTGCCGAAGTGATTGGCATGCGTGGATGGGGCACGACACGGATATCAAGTCTTTGCCGCATGTGCCCGGCCACGAATGCTCTGGGATCATTGAAGCGGTAGGCCCCGATGTCAAACGCTGGAAACCCGGAATGCGGGCCATTGTGCCGGTTGTTTCAGGCTGTGGKCATTGCGGCTATTGTCTGGGTGGGCAACATCAGATCTGTCCGGATCAGTATCAACCCGGCTTTACCGGCTGGGGKGCGTTCGCGGAATATGTTGCGGTTCCCTATGCGGATGCCAATCTGGTTGTCCTGCCCGAGGATGTGTCTTTCGAGGTTGGCGGCAGCCTTGGATGCCGCTTTACCACTGCCTTTCGGGTTATCGTTCAGCAGGGCGCGGTCAGACCGGGACAATGGGTTGCGGTCCATGCCTGCGGCGGTGTCGGGCTTTCGGCRGTSRCRATYGCACARGCCATGGGGGCRMGRGTGATTGCCATCGACATAGATGATGAAAAACTGGATATGGCCAGGAAAGCCGGGGCGGCCTATACGTTGAATGGTCTCAAGATCGACAACATCCCCGAGGCGGTACGCGACATTTCCGGTGGTGGCGCACATGTTTCCGTTGATGCGCTTGGCAGTCCGTTGACGTGCCAGAACTCGATCCTGTCCTTGCGCCGTCAAGGTCGCCATATTCAGGTCGGGCTGCTTTTGGGTGGGGAAAACAACCCGCCAATCCCCATGGATCGGGTTATCGCGCACGAATTGGAAATTCTGGGAAGCCATGCCATGGCGGGCCATACCTTTCCTGACATGATGGAAATGGTGATTTCAAAAAAGGTTCAGCCAGAAAAGTTAATCACCAACCGGGTTGATCTGGCCGGAGGTGCCGCGATCCTTGAGAAAATGGGTGATTTTGGTGAAACGGGGATGACGATGATCACGTCATTTTAAGCGCCGGGATTGCAACCGGCCAGGATCGAACAGCTAGGAAAGAAAACTGAACCAATGAGATTAGCCGCCTGAATGGAAACCTGATCCATCTTAAACTGGCGGCTAATTGGTCGAAATAGTAGGACCACCTCTGCCCGGTCATGGTTCGCCAGCCCTGTGCGTCTGTAAGGTGTTAAGCCAAAGTGCCGCATTTGACACCAAGGGGGCGAATTCACAGGTGAGCGCCAAATCCGGCGGCCCGTTGGATCAGTTGTTCCAGTAGACAAAGGTCAACCTGCGGCCCGCACCTTTTGGCGGGCGCGGGAAAGGTGCCGCGTTTCGAACCTGCGCTTTGGCCGCGCGTTCGATCTCTTGCGAGCCTGTGCTGTCAAGGATATCGACCCGGGCCAGCGATCCATCGGCATTAATCTCGAACAATATCCGGGCATACCCACGAGCCGTGAGGCGAACCGGCGGGGACCGATTTAGGTGCATCAGAACCTGACCGGCATAGTTGGTAACATCAGAATTCCCCGGATTGCGGAAATCCTGAGAACCGGCCCCGCCGGATTGGCTTCTGCGGCTTCCCTGAGCGAACAGATCGATTCCATCACGTTGATAGACAGTCAGCGGTGATTCCATGGGGGGCGGGTTGCGCAGGTCGCTAAACTGCTCCGAGCCGTCACGTTGCCCCGGTGTTCCGATCGGTAAACGAAATGCCGAACTAGGTGGACGCAACGAGGTGACCACGGCCAATTCGGAATCGCCGGCGTCCTCGTTGGGCTTTACGGTTTCGGATTCCTCGGGCGTAGGCGCGACTGTCGTCTCAGGCGTTACCGGCGCGACCGTTTCGCGTTCCAACGGAATGACGGGGATTGCTAAGGGCACGGGGGCGGGTGTGACAGGCAAGGCAGGTGCCGAGGACGCCGGCAAGGCGGCCAGTTGTTGCGGCTCAGGTGTAACCGGCAAGCTAAGCAATGGTTGGGGAATGACCGCCTCGACGGGTTCGGGACGCACATCCGGGGTTCCCTTTGGCGCTTCGACGGCTGTTGCCGGCTCAACCGGCGGGGCGATGGCCGCTTGGGTAGTTGTTCCCTCTTCGGCACCTGACGGCTTCACGGTTTCGGGCTCAGGAACCCGACCCTCGACCGGCTCGGGCGACCCTGCCCTATCCTGGTGCACAACCGGTGCCGACCCGGTGTCGGGCGAATTGGTGCGCTGTGGATTGGGGGAGGCCACAAGCACCTCGCTGGTCAGTGCCTCCACGCGTTCCGGTTCGGGGATTGTCTCTTTTGGTGGTTCGGGGGCTGGGGTTTTTTCCGGCGCGACAGGTTCGGGCAGGGTTTCGGCGACGTCCTCAAAGGCGTTGCCCAAAGCCACGACATCACTGGTGGTTTTGTCGTCAGGTCGTTCCGGCTGAACCCGCACGCTAAAGCCTATACCGAGAAAGTGCACCAACAGCGAAAGCAGAATGGCCGCTGTCGCGATGGCGGTAGATCTTCGAATCATTCGAGCGACCGAAGGGTGACAAGAAAGACCGACGGCGCACCCAGACGGCGCAGAGTGCCGGTGACTTCGATAAGCCGCGCGCCGGGGGCATCACGGTCAGGGACGATCCGTACCGGCCCGGCATCGCGGCCGGCCATGTAGGTTGCCGGGTCGGTCGGGGTGCCGCGAAAACTTAGCGTCCCGTCCTTATGCAGCACCAACGCATCCGGCGGTTCGCGCCCTTCAAGGTCAGAGGTGTCCACCAGTTCGAGTTCAGGATCAAGCGGCGGCGCAACCGTGCCGGCGATCAGAAAGAAGATCAGCATCAGGAAGACGATGTTGATCATTGCGATAGTCGAATCGCGCTTTCGGCGGGGGGCGGCGGGGGGGATCATGCGCTTACTCCAGCACCATGACGCTTAGCCCGTCACGCCCGCGCAACCGAACCAGAAGGTCCACCAGCCGCTGTGCCGAAGCGTCGGCATCAAGGCTGACCAGGACCTGCCCGGCGTCAAGTTGCGCGACCAGTTCATCCAGCGTCACCGGCGCGCCATTCAGAACCAGCCGCGTTGCACCAAGCTGTACAAAGACCCGTTCTGATGGGGTGTCGGGCGTTGTGGCCCCGGCGGTTGCCTGACTCAACTCGATCTCGGCAAAACTGGAAAAGGTCGAGGTCAGCATAAAGAACAGCAAAAGCAGGAACACGACGTCGATGAGCGGGGTCATCGACACGGCACGTCGCACAAAGGGCGCTGCGTTACGCATGTGAAGGCGCGGTGGCGGGGGTCTCTGCCCCCGCTGCCGCAGGAATGGTCTGGCCTGGCACCAGCACGGTGCGCAGCGCCATGTCCGCAAAGACCCGCTCGCGCGCGGTACGGCTTTCCAGCCAGGCAAGGATCATAGAGGTGGGCATCGCCACCGCCAAGCCAACGGCCGTGGTCAGCAAAGCCACCCAGATACCACCCGCCAACAGCGACGGATCGACCGACGACCCGCCCGCCTGCATGCTTTGGAATGCCTCGATCATACCAAGTACCGTGCCAAAAAGCCCCAGCAGCGGCGCGAGTTGTGCGACTGTGTCCAAAAGGCGGAATCCGCGCTCTAACCCGGCCAGCGCCAGCCCGGCCTCGGCGTCAAGGCGCCCTTCGATGCCCGGCTGGTCCAGTGATTTCATCGCCGAGCCCAACAGCGGCGCGAGGTAACTGCGGCTCTGGGCAAGACGCGCGCGCGCCGCCTGTCGGTCGCCTGCATCCCACGCCACCAACGCCTCGCAAAGCACCCGGTGGCGCCCCACGCCAGAGGCTGCGAACTGCCAAAGTTTATAGAGCGTGACCCCGAACGTCAGCACCGACATCACCAACAGGATCGCGACGACCGGCCCGCCAAGGGCGAAGATTCCGCGCAGCGCGTCAAGGGCGTTCATCCGAGCAGGTCCACCGAAATTCGACTGCTGAGCAAGAGCGATTCATCACAGATACCGCTTTCGGTTCCGTCAACGATGCAGGAACTTGCACCGTTGATCAGCGCCTGCCCCACGCTATCGCAGGCCATTGCTGGCAGCTCAAACTGGCGCACCCTTGGCCGGTCCGCCGGCAAGTCACGGAAATCGAATAGCGACAGGCTTACCACCCCGCCCGACGTGTCAAATATCACGGTCTCGAACACGGCCTGATCGATCGCCACCCCAGTCCCGTTGCGCGCCAGAAACGTCAACCGGCACGAACCGCTGACATCCTGAACTGCGTTCAGTTCAAGAGAAAGACGCGAAGACGTGTCTTGGGTGGATTGGGTGGATTGGGTGGATTGGGTGGATTGCCCGAGAACCACGGCTGGCATCGCACCGGTAAGAAACACGGCGAAAGCAAGGTGACGAAACGACATGGTCTGGCTCCTCATTATGCAACGCCGAACATGACACCCAGCGAGGCACCGCCGGCACCACGAGCCGGCACACCGTCCCCATATCGAAGATAGCGACCAAGCGGAAGGGCCGCCCAGGCTGTGTTGCACAAATCCGCCGAGGCGAGTCATTTACGAATCCAGCGTGATAGCTTGCGGTCATGAGCCGCTGGAACCCGGCAAATTTTTCGGCGTCCATGGTGCCACAGTTATCAAAACAACCTGCGCACCCTGCAAGGCACCGCCCGTCCCTGTGTTGCCGTTGATCGTCAGAGCGTCCGTACCGTTGACCTCGTCGGTGTTTGCAGCACGCGCTGTATCGCCAACCCGCGCGATCCGGCCTTCTCATCGCATGGGTGGGTCACTTTTACGCCGGCGATATAGGTCAGTTTTCAGCCGTCGTTGACAATTTCGCAACCCTGTAAGTGTCTGAAAACGCCGGGACATTTCAATTATGGAGTTGGGATATACGGTGCGTTTTGCGCTAGAATCCCTTCCGGGTAAGCTTGACGAATTGGGCGGCTGATGTCCTCTGATACCGGAGGTAGAAAAGAACAGGCACGACACCATGTCACCCGCTATCTATGTAATCGAGCATCAGGATTTTCCACAGGTTTTGGACGATGGCGAGATTTATCTTTCCGGCATCGGCTTTGATCTACTGCATATTGCGCCATTCAGAGGCGATCCGCTGCCCAATATCAACCGCGCTGGACACCAACGCAAAGCCGGTATTCTTTTCCGGTCGCCGCAAAAACGTTGCATCGGGTTTCTCATGCGCCCTAGCTATCACGCTGGATTCGCGGGGTTAATCCCCGCTACCGCCATATTTCACATGTCCCGTCGGTTGCCGGCGGGATCACAATGCCGCCCGGGTTTCCACGATCCGGGCCAGCAATGTCGCCCCAAGCGGCAGGATCGAATCGTCGAACGTATAGCCCGGATTATGCAGCGCGGCGGTGCCGGTGTGGCCGATGGTGAAATAGGCCCCCGGGATCGCCCGCAGCATATCGGCGAAATCCTCGCTGCCGGTGACCGGGTTGCCGCCAAGCTGAACATTCTCGGCCCCCACGACCTCGCCCGCCAGTGCCGCAAAGGTCTTTGACAGCGGTTCGTCGTTCTCCAGCGGGCTGAAGATGTCGCGAATATCGACCTCAACTGTGACGCCGTGACTGGCCGCGACCCCTTCGGAAATTTCATTGATCCGGGTGCGGATCTGTGTCCGCACCTCGTCCGAGAACATGCGCGCGGTGCCCGAGATCACCGCCACGTTCGGGATCACGTTATAGGCGGCGCCACTGTGAAACTGGGTGACTGAAACCACGGCCGCCTCTTGCGGGTCAAGGTTGCGGCTAACGATACTTT